>NZ_JAALDU010000011.1 GCF_014145015.1 Dietzia sp. E1
GGCGGCCGGCTCAGTCCTCGATACCCGGCTGGTGGTGACTGGCGATCGACACCCGGTTGAAGGCGTTGATGAGCACGATCGTCCACTCCAGCGCCGAGAGCTGTTCGTCGGAGAAGTGGTCGGCGGCGGCCGCCGTCGCGGCAGCGCGTTCGTCGACGTCGTCCAGGCGTGTCAACGTCTCGGCCAGGCGCAACGCCGCCCGCTCGGCCTCGCCGAAGGCGTCGAGTTCGCGCCATGCGGGCAGCAGGTCGAGCCGCCCCTGCGACACCCCGGCCTCGCGGGCGGCGGGGACGTGGGTGGCCAGGCAGGCCGCGCAGCCGTTGATCTGCGAGACGCGCACGTTGACCAGTTCGAGCAGCGCCTCCTCCAGCCCGGCCTCGCGGGACGCCTGCCGGGACGCGACGGCGGTGCGGACGAGCTGCTTGTAGACCTCGCGCTGGGTCCGGTCCAGCTGCGGGACCCCCACGTCAGCCGTCCTCCGCGCCGACCCGGGCGCGGTCGTCGTCGGTGGCGTCACGGCACGCCCCCGCGAACTCGTCGGCGTTCTTGCCGAGGAACCCCTCCACCATCGAGCACACGGGGACGATCGTCACCCCCTCGTCGCGGGTCGCCTCGACCGCTCCGCGGACGAGCGCGGTACCGAGACCCCGGCCTCCGAACTCCTCTCCGACCACGGTGTGGTGGAAGATGCGCTCCCCGCCGATATCGCGGAAGTCGGCGTGGCCGGCGACCTCGCCGGAGGCGTCCCGGATCTCGAACGCCTCGCGCGAGTCGGAGCGCTCCACGGTCACGGTGGTGCCGTTCTTGTCGGTGTACTCGGTCATCGGTGTCCTCCCTTACTCGGTGGTCCGTGCACGCGGGTCGGGATTGACCCGCGGCCTGAGCGTGGTGTTGGGCAGTGCGGGCGCGGGCAGCCGGGTCAGACACTGCGGGTCGTGGCCGATATAGCCGTCCACGCGGCCGAAGCGGTCGGAGCCGGCCTCCCACAGCTCGCGGTAACGGGCGATCTCGTCGTGCGTCCGCCCGATGAAGTTCCACCACATGATGATCTCCTCGGAGAACGGCGTGCCACCGATGAGGACCGCGCGTCCGGGCGTCGACCCGGTGTTGCGGATGGTCAGCGTGGTCTCGCCGACGCCCGTGTAGGCGAGTTCGGTCACCGCGACGCGCACCCCCTCGAGCGTGAGGTCGCCGCTGTCCGCGAGCAGGCCGTGTTCGAACTCCGGGTCCACGTCGAGGGTCAGCTCGGCGCCGGGGTCGAGCCGGATCTCCGCCGCGACGAGGGGCGTGTAGGTGGGGACCGACGACGACGAGCCCATCAGTGACCCCATGAAGACCTGCATCGATCCGCCCTCGAGACGGACCGTGTCGGGCACGAAGTGGTCGAACCTGCGGCCGCCCACCTCGCGGTGCGACTCGGGGAGCACCGTCCAGAGCTGCACTCCGTGCAGCGTGGTGGTGTCCTGGGTCGACACCTCGGTATGGCAGATGCCCGACCCGGCGGTCATGAGGTTGACCTCCCCGGGCCTCACGACGCCATGGTTGTCGCCGGAGTCGTGGTGGGTGATGTTGCCCTCGAACAGCCAGCTCACGGCCTGCAGGCCGGTGTGCGGGTGCGAGGGGACGTCCATGCCGCCGCTGACGGAGACGTCGTCGGGCCCGTAGTGGTCGACAAAGCAGAAGGCGCCGATGAGGGACCGCTGCCGCTGCGGGAGGGTCCGGCGGACGGTCATCGCACGCGGTCCGCCCAGGGGGACGTCGCGGGCCGTGATGATCTCCACGGCGGCGCCGCCGGGCCGTGGCCCGTCGGGCGCGCCGCCGGCCTCGCACTCGATCTCCTCGGGCCGGGGGTCGAGGTTGGTCATTCGGCTACCTCCCGCATCTGCTCACGGGCGTCGGCCTCCTGCCGCCGCATCTCGAGCTTCCGGGCGTTGATCTTCCCGCCCAGCGCCAGGACGAGCGCCTTGTCGACCAGCGGCACTGGCAGGTGGTCCAGCAGGCGGCGGGTCAGCTCCCAGCGCACGGCGTAGCGGTGACGCGGCCGGGCGGTGGTGCCGGCCCGCCACACGGCCTCGGCGAGCACGGACGGGTCGGTGGCCTTGTCGTCCTCCCCGGCGGCCATCTCGCCCATCACCGCGGCCATGGCCGCGAACGGCGAGCCGGGCACGGTCGATTCCTGGAAGCGGCGCCGGATGGAGGCGGTCATGCCGGTGCGGAACGGGCCCGGCTGGACCAGGACGACGTCCATCCCGAGGAACATCAGCTCGCGGCGCAGGGAGTCACCGTAGGCCTCGATCGCGTGCTTGCTCATCGCGTAGGCGCCGTTCATCGGCATCCCGTGCTGCGGGCCGGTCTCGGAACTGATGAGCACCACCCGTCCGCCGGTCTCACGCAACAGGTCCCACAGAGCGTGAACGGTGCGGACGGTGCCCATGACGTTCACGTCGAGCACGTGCTGCACACGCTGCGGGTCGGTCTCGGCGAGCGGGCCGATGCCCAGGACCCCCGCGAAGGTGACGACGAGGTCGAGTCGACCGAAGTCGGCCCGCACGCGGTCGGCCAGTGCGGAGAGCGAGTCGGCGTCGGTGACGTCGGCGGCGACGGGCGTGATCCCCGTCCCGCCGGGCGGGGCCGTCAGGTCGACCGCGACGACCCGCCAGCCGCGACCGGCGTAGAGCGCGGCGGTGGCGGCGCCGAGGCCACCGCCCGCCCCGGTGATGACGACGACGGGAGCGGCGGAATCACTGTGGTCCATATCACGACGGTACCGGCGGAACCGGACCGGGTGGGGCGCCACCGACGGCTCAGACCGTGGCCCCGAGGCCGAGCTTGCCGGCGAGTCGGTCGATGTAGCCGAGGACCTCCTCCTCGGACCGGTCCGGGGTGCCGTAGACGAGCTCGTGCACGCCGAGTTCGCGGTAGGCCTCGATCTTCTCCGGCACCGGCTTGCCGTCGAGGACGACGATGTACGGCTCGCCCTCCCGCCCGGCCTCCGCCCATAGTTCGCGCAGCCTGCGCACGCTGCCGGAGATGTCCTGGGAGATCGGCGTGGTCATCCAGCCGTCGGCGCTGCGGCAGATCCACTTGAGGTTCTTCTCGTTCCCCGCCGCGCCCACCAGCGTGAGCGGGCCGGGCTTCCGGGCGGTCTTGGGCCACGCCCAACTGGGACCGAAGTCGACGAACTCGCCGTGGTACTCGGCCTCGTCCTCCGTCCACAGCTCCCGCATGGCCTCGAGGTATTCCCGCAACATCGTGCGGCGCCTACCCGGCGGGACGTTGTGATCCGCCATCTCGTCGAGGTTCCAGCCGTAGCCCACGCCCAGGACGGCCCGGCCGTCGGAGAGGTGGTCGACGGAGGCGATGGTCTTGGCCAGCGTGATGGGATCGCTCTCCACCGGGATGGACACGGCCGTGCCCAGCCGGATGGTCGAGGTCACCGCCGCGGCGGCGCCCAGCGCGACCCACGGATCCAGGGTCCGACTGTAGCGCTCGTCGGGGAGCTCGGCGCCCCCGGTGCCCGGGTGCGCTGCCTCCCGCCGCACGGGGATGTGCGTGTGCTCGGGAACGTAGAAGGACGAGAAGCCGGCCCGCTCCGCGGCGAGCGCCGCGGTGTGTGGCCGGATACCCCGGTCGCTCGTGAACAGCGTCAGTCCGAATTCCATACGCACTCCCTCGTCTGGGTCGCCACCTGCGCCGACACCTGACCAGACAGCTGTCCAGCGGGGACGTGCCGACAGACTAGCGCACGACGACGGCGGTCGGGCAGGTCTCGCCCGTCGCACAGTCCGCGGGGTCGCCCGGATGCGACCGCAGACGCTGCATGGTGTGGTCCGAGACGTACCGGAAGATCTCGTTGCCCGGCGTGGTGCGCGACAACGCGTCGGCGGCCAGCAGCATCACCGCGGCGGTCCACGTGCTCAGCTCGACGGGCCACCGTTTGCCGTCGGCGAAGACGAGGCCCGTCCAGTACGAACCGTCGTCGTCCCGCAGGTGCTGCATGTGGGTGAACTGCTGCAGCGCCTGCTCGTGCCGACCCGCGGCCTCGAGCGCGAGCACCAGCTCGCAGGTCTCCGCGCCCGTGACCCACGGGCGGTGGTCGACGCAGCGGATGCCGAGGCCGTCCACCACGAAGTCGTCCCAGCGGGAATCGAGTCGCGCCTGCGCCTGCTCCCCCACCATGACGCCGGCCAGCACCGGGTAGTACCAGTCCATGGAGAACTCGTCCTTGGGCGTGAACAGCTCCGGGTGTGCGCGCAGCGCGTGGCCCAACCGGTCGGCTGCCGCGTCCCAGTCCGGCGCCGTCTCCCCCAGCTCCTCGGCGATCGCGACGCCGCACCGCAGCGAGTGGTGGATACTCGACGACCCGGTGACCAGGGCCTCGTCGCAGAAACCCTCCGGCCCGGCGCCCCACCACATCTGCCCGTCGGGCCCCTGGAACGTCAGCACCAGGTCGAGCGCACGGCGCACGGTCGGCCACATCGACTCGAGGAAGCCCGGGGCGCCGGTGACCAGGTGGTGGTGCCAGACGCCCACCGCGACGTAGGCGCAGAAGTTGGAGTCAACGTCCGGGTCCACGATCCGGTCGTCCTGCCACTTCATCGGCCACGAGCCGTCCGGGCGCTGGGAGTCGCGGAGGAACCCGTAGGCCCTCTCCGCGGCCTCCCACTGACCCGCGACAGACAGGCCCATCGCCGACTCCACGTGGTCCCACGGGTCGGTGTGTCCGCCGCTGAACCACGGGATCTCCCCGTTGGGTTTCTGCACGGAGGCGATCCACTCGCCGGTGGCGCGGGCCGCGGCGGCGTCGAGGACGCCCGGTACGCTCGGCACCGGCCGGGGGCGGGACACGCCGTTGCTACGGGTCTGCACGGACGATCAGGCCTCCGCGGGCTTACGCAGGTAGAACACGATGGACTTGCCCATCACCGGGTTGAGCACCTTCTCGGCGGTGCGCGTGATCCACGGGCCCTTCATGAGGTCCCACACGAGCAGCTTGTGGTACGCCTTGGGCAGCGGATGGTCCTCGTTCTCCGTGCCCACCGCACACTTGAGCCACCAGTACGGCGCGTGCAGGGCGTGCGCGTAACCGGTACCCGTGACCTCGAGGCCCGCGGCACGGAGCTTGTAGCCCAGCTCCTCGGCCGTGTAGATCCGGCAGTGTCCGCCCGGGTTGGAGTGGTAGGCGTCCGACAGCTTCCAGCACAGCTTCTCCGGCCACTCCCGCGGCACGGTCACCGCGGCGACCCCGCCGGGCTTGAGGATGCGCACGAGCTCGGCGATCGCCTTGGTGTCCTCCGGCACGTGCTCGAGCACCTCGGAGATGAGCACCAGGTCGAACGTCGCGTCCTCGTACGGCATGTCGAGCGCGTCGCCGGTGACGGCCTCGCCCCTCGAGGCGGGCAGGCCCTCCCCCTCGGCCTCCATGGCCGCCAGCATGTCCGAGACCTGCTGCATCTCGTCGGCGTTCTGGTCGAACGCGGTGACGTCCGCACCTCGCCTGTAGAGCTCGAAGGTGTGGCGGCCGAGGCCGGCCCCCACGTCGATGGCTCGCATGCCCGGGGTGACCCCCAGACGGTCGAAGTCAGCGGTCAGCATGCGGCGTCCTCCTGCTCACGGATGTCGTACTCACCGGATTCCGGGAGCACCTCGGGCGCGTCGTCGGTGACGTGCTCGTCGATCTCGGCCTGATCCGGCCCGAGGACCGGCCCCGCCGACAGGTCCGGCAGCGCCTCGCCGCGGACCCGGGCGATCGCCGCCTCGTAGACCTCGACGGTCCGGCGGGCGACGGCCGCCCAACTGTAGCGCTCCATCACCCTTGCGCGGCCACCCTTCGACAGCCGGTCCCGTTCGGCGGGGTCGGACAGCAGCGCACTGATCTCCCGGGCCAGCGCGTCGACGTCCCCGGGCTCGACGAGGCGGGCCGCCGAGTCGTCCGTCCCGACCACCTCCGGCAGTGCGCCGGCCCGGGTCGCCACGAGGGCGCAGCCACTGGACATCGCCTCCACCGCCGGGAGGGAGAACCCCTCGTACATACTCGGCACGACCGCGATCTCGGCTGACCCCACGAGTTCGGCGAGCTCGTCGTCGTCGACCCCGGACACCAGGTCCACCGCATCGCGCAACCTCAACCTGTCGAGCAGGCGTGACGCCTCGCCCTTCGGCTTGAGCTTGGAGATCAACGTCAGGCGGACGCCCGGGTGGTCCTCACGCACCTTCGCCAGCGCGCGCAGCAGGACGGGGACACCCTTGAGGGGCTGGTCGGCACTCGCCACGCACACCAGGCGGCCGGGTTCGCGACGCCGCCCGTCGTGGAATCGGTCGGTGTCGACACCCAGCGGGATCGTGACGATCCGGTCCGGGTCGACCCCGAAATCCCCCGCGATGTCCTCCGCCGAGTTGCCGGAGACCGTGATGATCTCCTGCAGCCTGCGGGAGACGCGGATCTGCATGCCGAGGAAGCCGAACCATCGCCACGTCGTGATCTTCTTGCGGAGCGGGGCCTCCTTCATGGCCAGCGCGCGATCCCGGGTGATGGGATGGTGCACGGTCACCACGACGGGGAAGCCGGCCTTCTCCAGGTCCAGCAGGCCCGAGCCCAGGCACTGGTTGTCGTGCACCACGTCGAAGTCGTCCAGCCGGTCCTTCAGCGTGCGCGCGGCCCGCAGGCTGAACGTCCGCGGTTCCGGGAACCCGGCGGTCCACATCGTGACCACCTCGAGCACGTCGATGAGATCCCGGATCTCGCGGGGACGCGGCGTACGGAACGGGTTCGCGTCGTTGTACAGGTCCAGGCTCGGCACCTTCGTCAGCGTGGGCCCCGGGTCCAGCTCGGGGTACGGCTGACCGGAGAACACCTCGACGGTGTGGCCGAGTGCCGCCAGCTCACGGCTCAGGTGGCGTACGTATACACCCTGCCCGCCGCCGTGGGGTTTGCTCCTGTACGAGAGCAACGCGATCCGCACGATCGATCGCCTCCTTCTACGGTCATCGGCCCCGCCGTCGCGACTGCAGTGAGTGGCGACGGGCACATCGGGCAAGTCTAGAACACGTTCCCCAGCAGCAAGGACGCGGCCGGGCAGCCGACCCGCCGAAACACCGGACCCCCGGCACGCGGGGTGCTCGGGGGTCCGGTGAGACGGGCTGGGCGCGGCGGCGATCCTGCCGCGCCAGCCGATCAGTAGCCCAGGTCGTCGAGGCGGACGGACGCGCCGGTGGCGTCGCCGAAACCGTCCTCGGGGCCGTAGAAGCCGTCGCCGTAGTCCGGGATGGAGTAGGCGGCGGCGCGGGCCTCCTCGGTGGGCTCGACCGTCGAGTTCCGGTAGCGGTTGATACCGGTACCCGCCGGGATGAGCTTACCGATGATGACGTTCTCCTTGAGGCCCACGAGCCGGTCCGACCGCCTGTTGATCGCGGCGTCGGTGAGGACGCGGGTGGTCTCCTGGAAGGAGGCCGCCGAGAGCCACGAGTCGGTGGCGAGCGAGGCCTTGGTGATGCCCATGAGGACCGGGCGCGCCGAGGCCGGCGAACCGCCCTCGGTGAGCACGCGGCGGTTCTCCGCCGTGAGCTCGGCACGCTCCACCAGGGCACCCGGCAGGAACTCGGTGCTGTTCGACTCGTTGATCGCGACGCGGCGCATCATCTGACGGACGATGACCTCGATGTGCTTGTCGTGGATCGACACGCCCTGCGAGCGGTAGACCTTCTGCACCTCGTCGACGAGGTGCTTCTGGACACCGTTCGGGCCGAGGATCGCCAGCACCTCGTGCGGGTCGGCCGGGCCCTCGAGGAGGGCCTGACCGCGCTCGAGATGGTCGCCGTCGGCGATCGGCCGCGAGGAGCCGTCGTCGAGGGTGATGTGGGCGAGGCCCTGACGCTTGGAGAGCTTCTCGTAGACGATCTCGTCCGCACCGTTGTCGGGCACGATCGTGATCGTGTAGAAGCGCTCCTCCTCGTCGATGCGGATCCGGCCCGCCTCCTCGGCGATCGGCGCCTTGCCCTTGGGCACGCGCGCCTCGAACAGCTCCTGCACACGCGGCAGACCACCGGTGATGTCGTCGCCGACGCCACCCTGGTGGAACGTACGCATCGTGAGCTGGGTACCGGGCTCACCGATCGACTGTGCGGCGACGATGCCGACGGCCTCCCCGATGTCGACCAGCTGGCCGGTCGCCATCGAGCGGCCGTAGCAGGTCGCGCAGACGCCGGTGCCGGTGGTGCAGGTCAGCACCGAGCGGACCTTGACCTTCTCCACGCCGGCGTTGATGAGCGCCTCGATGGTCGGGTCACCCAGGTCGGTGCCCGCCGACACGATGACCGTGCCGTTCGCGTCGACCGCGTCCTCGGCGAGCGTCCGGGCGAACGTCGAGGTCTCGACGTGCTCGTCGCGCTCGAGGACACCCGTGGAGTTGCCCTGGGCGTCCATGATCGGGCGGGCGATCGTCGTCTCCACGCCCTTGCTGGTGCCACAGTCGGTCTCGCGGACGATGACGTCCTGGGAGACGTCGACCAGACGACGGGTGAGGTAGCCCGAGTCGGCGGTACGCAGGGCGGTGTCGGCCAGGCCCTTACGCGCACCGTGCGTGTTCATGAAGTACTCGAGCACCGTCAGGCCCTCGCGGAACGAGGACTTGATGGGCTGCGGGATGAACTCGCCGTTCGGACGGGTCACCAGGCCCTTCATGCCGGCCAGCGACCGGATCTGGGTCATGTTGCCCGCCGCGCCCGACTTCACGATCGTCGGGATCGGGTTGTCGTCCGGGTAGTTGGCCTCCATGGCCTGGCCGATCTCGTCGGTGGCCTCCTGCCAGAGCTTGACCAGGTCGCTCTTGCGCTCCTCGTCGGTGATCTTGCCGAGGTCGTACTGCGACTCCAGGCGCGCGGCCTTGGTGTCGTACGAGGCGAGGATCTCCTTCTTGGCCGGCGGCACGAGCACGTCGGACATGGCGATGGTGACACCCGAGCGGGTGGCCCAGTAGAAGCCGGTGTCCTTGAGCTTGTCCACCGTCTGCGCCACGACGATCATCGGGTAGCGCTCGGCCAGGTCGTTGATGATGACGGCCTGACGCTTCTTCGGCATCTGCTCGTTGACGAACGGGTAGTCCGCCGGGAGCAGCTCGTTGAACATGACGCGGCCGAGCGTGGTCTCGGCCAGCCACTCCTGCCCGGGGGTCCAGCCCTCGGGGAACTGCTCCGCCTCGATCTCGGCGCTGGGGCGCTGCTGCGTCATCCGGACCCGGATCGGGGCGTGGATGTCGAGCACACCCAGGTCGACGGCCATGATGGCCTCGGCCGGGGTCGCGTACACGCCGGTCGCCGGCGCGTCGTCGGTGGCGGGCTCGTAGGCGCCCTCGGCACCCTCGTCCAGACGGGTCAGGTAGTACAGGCCCGTGACCATGTCCAGTCGCGGCATGGCGAGCGGACGACCCGACGCCGGCGACAGGATGTTGTTCGACGCGAGCATGAGGATGCGCGCCTCGGCCTGCGCCTCCGCGGACAGCGGGAGGTGCACGGCCATCTGGTCACCGTCGAAGTCGGCGTTGAAGGCCTCACACACGAGCGGGTGCAGCTGGATGGCCTTACCCTCGACGAGCTGCGGCTCGAACGCCTGGATGCCGAGACGGTGCAGCGTGGGCGCACGGTTGAGCATCACCGGGTGCTCGGCGATGACCTCTTCGAGCACGTCCCACACCTGGTCGCGCTGACGCTCGACCATCCGCTTGGCGGACTTGATGTTCTGCGCGTGGTTGAGGTCCACGAGCCGCTTCATGACGAACGGCTTGAACAGCTCGAGCGCCATGAGCTTGGGCAGACCACACTGGTGCAGCTGGAGCTGCGGACCGACGACGATGACCGAACGGCCCGAGTAGTCGACACGCTTGCCGAGCAGGTTCTGACGGAACCGGCCCTGCTTACCCTTGAGGAGGTCAGACAGCGACTTGAGCGGGCGGTTGCCCGGCCCCGTGACCGGCCGGCCGCGGCGGCCGTTGTCGAACAGCGCGTCGACGGACTCCTGCAGCATCCGCTTCTCGTTGTTGACGATGATCTCGGGCGCGCCGAGGTCCATCAGTCGCTTGAGACGGTTGTTGCGGTTGATCACGCGACGGTAGAGGTCGTTGAGGTCCGAGGTGGCGAAGCGGCCACCGTCGAGCTGGACCATCGGCCGCAGCTCCGGCGGGATCACCGGGACGGCGCCGAGCACCATCGCGGCCGGGTGGTTGCCCGACTGCAGGAACGCGGAGACGACCTTGAGCCGCTTGAGGGCGCGGATCTTCTTCTGACCCTTGCCGTTGCGGATGATCTCGCGCAGCGACTCCGCCTCGGCCTCGAGGTCGAAGTTGAGCAGCAACTGCTGGATCGCCTCGGCGCCCATTCCGCCCTCGAAGTACTCGCCGAAGCGGTCCTCGAGCTCGCGGTAGATGCCCTCGTCGACGATGATCTGGTTGACGTCGAGCTTGACGAAGGTGTTCCAGATCTCCTCGAGGCGGTCCAGCTCACGCTGGGCGGCCTCGCGGATCTTCTTCATCTCCTTCTCGCCGCCGTCCTTGACCTTGCGGCGCTGGTCGGCCTTGGCACCCTCGCCCTCGAGCTCGGCGAGGTCGGCCTCGAGCTTGCGCGCGCGGGCCTCGATGTCGGAGTCGCGCTCGTCCTCGATGATCTTGCGCTCCTCGAGGACCTGGGCCTCGAGGGTGCTGAGCTCGTTGTGACGCAGCTCGGTGTCGACGCCCGTGATGACGTAGGCGGCGAAGTAGATGATCTTGTCGAGGTCCTTGGGCGCGAGGTCCAGGAGGTAACCCAGACGCGACGGGACGCCCTTGAAGTACCAGATGTGGGTAACGGGCGCGGCCAGCTCGATGTGGCCCATACGCTCACGACGCACCTTGGCGCGGGTCACCTCGACGCCGCAGCGCTCACAGATGATGCCCTTGAAGCGCACGCGCTTGTACTTGCCGCAGTAGCACTCCCAATCCCGGGTGGGGCCGAAGATCTTCTCGCAGAACAGGCCCTCCTTCTCCGGCTTGAGGGTGCGGTAGTTGATGGTCTCCGGCTTCTTGACCTCGCCGTAGGACCAGTTACGGATGTCCTCGGCGGTCGCGAGGCTGATGACCAGCTCGTCGAAGTAGTTGACGTCCTGCACGTAGGCGTCCTTTCCCGGGTGGGATGATGGCGGGCCCCTCGCGGGGTGGGGCCGGTGGGGCCCGCCGTGGTGGAACTCGAATCTGTCGGGTGCGGGGCGGGGCGGCGGCTGCCGCCCTCCCGCCTACTGGGCCAGCTCGTCGGCCGCCGAGGACTCGTCGCGCGAGAGGTTGATCCCGAGGTTCGCGGCGGTGCGGTCGAGGTCGTCGTCGTCACCCTCGCCCAGGGAGACCGCCTGGCCGTCGCTGGAGAGCACCTCGACGTTGAGGCACAGCGACTGCAGCTCCTTGAGGAGGACCTTGAAGGACTCCGGGATACCCGGCTCGGGGATGTTCTCGCCCTTGACGATCGCCTCGTAGACCTTCACGCGGCCCACGACGTCGTCGGACTTGATCGTGAGCAGCTCCTGCAGCGTGTACGCCGCGCCGTAGGCCTGCATCGCCCAGCACTCCATCTCACCGAAGCGCTGGCCACCGAACTGGGCCTTACCGCCGAGCGGCTGCTGGGTGATCATCGAGTACGGACCGGTCGAGCGGGCGTGGATCTTGTCGTCCACCAGGTGGTGCAGCTTGAGGATGTACATGTAACCCACGGCGACGGGGTACGGGAACGGCTCGCCGGAGCGGCCGTCGAACAGCGTCGCCTTGCCGTCGGCCTTGACCATCCGCTCACCGTCACGGTTCGGCAGGGTGCAGCCGAGCAGACCGGTGATCTCGGTGTCGGCCGCGCCGTCGAAGACGGGGGTGGCGGTGTTGGTTCCGGGCTCGACGTGGTGGATCTCCTCCGGCAGCTTGGTCGCCCAGTCGGGCAGGGAGCCGTCCGCCTCGCGCGGCACCTCCCAGCCCGCCTTGGCCAGCCAGCCGAGGTGGGTCTCCATGATCTGACCGATGTTCATACGACGCGGGACGCCGTGCGTGTTGAGGATGATGTCCACCGGCGTGCCGTCGGGCATGAACGGCATGTCCTCGGCGGGGAGGATCTTGCCGATGACGCCCTTGTTGCCGTGGCGGCCGGCGAGCTTGTCGCCGTCCTGGATCTTGCGCTTCTGCGCCACGTACACGCGCACCAGCTCGTTGACGCCGGGGGGCAGATCGTCGTCGTCGTCACGCGAGAACACGCGCACGCCGATGACCTTGCCGGACTCACCGTGGGGCACCTTGAGCGAGGTGTCGCGCACCTCGCGCGCCTTCTCACCGAAGATCGCGCGCAGCAGGCGCTCCTCCGGGGTCAGCTCGGTCTCGCCCTTCGGGGTGACCTTGCCGACCAGCACGTCGCCGTCGCGGACCTCGGCGCCGATGCGCACGATGCCGCGGTCGTCGAGGTCGGCGAGGACCTCGTCGGAGACGTTGGGGATGTCACGGGTGATCTCCTCGGCGCCCAGCTTGGTGTCGCGGGCGTCGATCTCGTGCTCCTCGATGTGGATGGACGTGAGCACGTCCTCCTCCACCAGGCGCTGCGAGAGGATGATCGCGTCCTCGTAGTTGTGGCCCTCCCACGGCATGATCGCCACGAGCAGGTTCTTGCCGAGCGCCATCTCACCGTTCTCGGTGCAGGGGCCGTCGGCGAGGACCTGGCCGGCCTCGACGCGGTCGCCCTCGTCGACGATCGGCTTCTGGTTGGAGCAGGTGCCCTGGTTGGAGCGCGCGAACTTGGACAGCCGGTAGGTCTGGCGACCGCCGTCATCGGCCATGACGGTGATGAAGTCGGCCGAGACCTCCTCCACGATGCCCGGGTTGGTGTTGACGACGACGTCGCCGGCGTCGACGGCCGCACGCAGCTCCATGCCGGTGCCGACGAGCGGCGCCTCGGAACGCACGAGCGGGACGGACTGACGCTGCATGTTCGCGCCCATGAGGGCACGGTTCGCGTCGTCGTGCTCGAGGAACGGGATCATCGCGGTGGCGACGGAGACCATCTGCCGCGGCGAGACGTCCATGTAGTCGACGTCGCCGGCCTCGACGACCTCGACGTCGCCGTGCTTCTTGCGGACGAGGATGCGGTCCTCGACGAAGCGGCCCTCGGCGTCGATCTCCGAGTTGGCCTGCGCCACGACGTAGCGGTCCTCCTCGTCAGCCGTCAGGTAGTCCACCTGGTCGGTGACGACGCCCTCGTAGACGCGTCGGTACGGCGTCTCGATGAAGCCGAACGGGTTGACCCGCGCGTACACCGAGAGTGAACCGATCAGACCGATGTTCGGCCCCTCGGGCGTCTCGATCGGACACATGCGGCCGTAGTGCGAGGCGTGGACATCGCGGACCTCGAGGCCGGCGCGCTCACGCGACAGACCACCGGGGCCCAGCGCGGACAGACGACGCTTGTGGGTCAGACCCGACAGCGGGTTGTTCTGGTCCATGAACTGCGACATCTGGGAGGTTCCGAAGAACTCCTTCAGCGCCGCCGTGATGGGCCGGATGTTGATGAGCGACTGCGGGGTGATCGCCTCGGAGTCCTGCGTGGTCATGCGCTCGCGGACGACGCGCTCCATGCGGGACAGGCCGACGCGGACCTGGTTCTGGATGAGCTCACCGACAGTACGCAGACGACGGTTGCCGAAGTGGTCGATGTCGTCGACCTCGACGGGCACCTCGCGGCCACCGGCCACCTGCATCGACTCCTCGCCCGCGTGGAGGCGCACGAGGTACTCGATGGTGGCGGCGATGTCCTCGCGGGTGAGCGTCGTGGTGGCGTCACCCTCGGGGTCGGGCAGACCGAGCTTGCGGTTGACCTTGTAACGACCGACGCGGGCCAGGTCGTAGCGCTTCTCCTTGAAGAACAGGTTCTCCAGGAGCGCCTCCGCGGACTCGCGGGTCGGCGGCTCGCCCGGGCGCAGCTTGCGGTAGATCTCGAGCAGGGCCTGGTCGGTGTCCTCGACCGTGTCCTTCTCGAGCGTGGACATCATGATCTCGGAGAAGCCGTAGCGCTCCTTGATCTCGGTGGTCGTCCAACCGAGCGCCTTGAGCAGGACGGTGACCGACTGGCGACGCTTGCGGTCGATGCGGACGCCGACGGTGTCGCGCTTGTCCACGTCGAACTCGAGCCACGCGCCGCGCGACGGGATGACCTTGACGGAGTGGACGTCCCGCTCCGTGGACTTGTCGCGCGAGCGATCGAAGTACACGCCCGGCGACCGGACGAGCTGCGAGACGACGACCCGCTCGGTGCCGTTGATGATGAACGTGCCCTTGTCGGTCATCATGGGAAAATCGCCCATGAAGACCGTCTGGGACTTGATCTCACCGGTCTCGGTGTTCTCGAACTCGGCCGTGACGAACAGGGGCGCCTCGTAGGTGCGGTCCTTTTCGCGGCAGTCCTCGAGGGACGCCTTGACCTCTTCGAAGTAGGGCTCCGAGAACGAGAGCGACATTGATCCGGAGAAGTCCTCGATCGGGGAGATCTCCTTGAGAATGGACTCCAGGCCCCCCTCGAGGTTGGTGACGCCGCGCGAGGCGGCCTCCTTCTGCCACTCCTCCGAGCCGATGAACCACTCGAACGACTCCGTCTGGAGGTCGAGCAGCCCCGGGACCGGCAACGGCTCGGAGAGCTTCGCGAACGAAACCCTCCGGGGCGCACCGGGAACGGTGGAGACTGACGTGGTCTGGCGGGAGACTGCCAAGATGGGTCCTTCCAGCACCTCACGTGATCACCACGGGCGGTGACCACAGATGTATCTGCGAGCGGTCCGCCGACGGGTATCCACCCGGGTCCGCCGCCACATCGAGGGCTCGGAAAGCACCCGGTGGAACCGGGAGTGAGCCGTCACGGACGGACGGGAGGGCAAATAGCAGCCAGCGCAACGACCTAATCTAGCGGAAGGCGGCGACAAAGTCCAGCCCTCAACGGAGTGTCCCCCGGAGGCTGGTCGCGTGCGTGGTGCGGCGTCCGTCTCTGCGCTGGTTGCCCTCGTGGCTCTCGCCTCATCGGCCCCCGGTCGGGACGTCGCACCCGGACAGAGCCGCACTCAACCTGTGTGGCACTCGCCCGATGCCCCTAAAGGGTGACGGGTGAAAGCCCTTTCGTCAAGGATCCGACGCGGTCGGTTGCCGGATCGGCTCAGCCCACCGCCCTCGTCAGGAGGGCAGATCCGGGATCCTCGACAGTTTCCAGACTCCGTCGACCTTGTCCAGACCGACGAGATAGGTGCCGCTGGTACTTCCCGCCGCCGCACCGTCCCTGGTCATCGACACATCCTGGACCAGCAGCACCTCGGCCTTGTCGCCCTGGAGGTAGGCCAGACCGGCCTCGCGGACCTCCGCGTCGACACTCGTCGCGGACTGCTCATAGCTCTCGCGCAGCGCGGGCCAGTTCTCGTCCAGCTCGTTCACGAGCTTCGGGGTGAGGAACTCTCCCAGCGAATCGTGGTACTCGTCGAGGGTCTCGTGGTCGATCGCCACGAGCCGCTGGACGTTGGTCGTCGCAGCCGAGAGGACCTCCTCGGTGGCCTCCCGGTCAACGAACGCCCTGTTGTCCACGTCGACCCCGGGTTCCGTCGCCAGGAACGCCCCGATGGCCCCGGCGGCCAGCCCCGTCGCGATGGCGGAGTACGCGATCGTGCGACCATCGGGCCGACGGCCGGCACGCCGTTCCCCGCGACCCGCCCCGGTTCCGTCGCCGCCCACCTCGTCGTCTCGTGCGTCCCACGACGTGGGGTCCGTGGCGGTCCCGCCCTCGGGTCGGGTCTGTCCGGCGTGTCCGGCCAGCCGCCTACGGGGCGCCGGATTGACCGACTTCTGGGTTCTCTTGATCGGTGGCATCAGCGACTGTCGTCCTTCGTCATCGTCCGGCGGAGGTGGTCGGCGCGGGGGTCGACTCCTCCTCGGTGGCCGGGTCGTCCTGTTCCTCCGGAGCGTCGAGCTCCTCCACGGACCGACCGGACTCGCCTACCGGGACCGTCACACCCACCTGGTTGACCGCGTCGGCCTTCCAGGTGCCGTCCTCTCGCGTCAGGTCCACGCGCATCGCCTGACGGCCTGTGATGTCGTCCTGGCCCTCCCGCTCGGAGTGGGCGGTGAACACAACGAGGACGGCCGCGTCGCCGGCCTCGAGATCCAGGGTCTCGACAGCGGTGTGCGAGACCGTCGCCGTGGTGACCGCCTTCTGCTCCACCACGCGCGTTCGCACATCGTCGGCCCACTGCTCCTGCTCGGCGAGGAACTCACCGGCCGAGGCCTCCGCCAACTGCTCGAGCGATTCGTCGACGTTCCGGTGGTCGAAACTGAAGGCGTTGATTATCACCTGCGCGGCGACGTCGGAGGCCGCCTCGCGCTCGGTCGCCACCTCCTGGGCCGCCCGCGCCTGGGTGTACCGCACCCCGAACACCACCAGCGTTGTCAGCCCCGCCACGAGGATACTCACCGCGAGGACCACCAGCCATCTCGGCACGGTCCCCGTCCCCCCGGGGCGGCGCGCATCCC
Source organism: Dietzia sp. E1 (assembly GCF_014145015.1). GTDB lineage: Bacteria > Actinomycetota > Actinomycetes > Mycobacteriales > Mycobacteriaceae > Dietzia > Dietzia cinnamea_A. Next base: position 16,545 of record NZ_JAALDU010000011.1, read on the forward strand.
CGTCCGTTACCTGCGAACCCATGGCGGCGACACTACCGGACCCACCGTCCGCCGAGTCGCCGCCCCGCCGCACGGTCACCGGGGGATCAACCCCTGCAACACCGCGAGCTGCGTGGCCGCCACGGACAGGTTGGCCCTGTCGGGGTCGATCTTGGGCTTGGCGTCCCAGGGCTGCGGCACGTCCGGGTGCGCGTACTCCACCCGGTCGGCACCGCGGACGGCGGTGGGGCTGCCGAAGGGCACGGTGCACTGCGCGTCGTAGTTGGGCGGGAAGTTCTGTTCCTGCCAGTCGAAGGACGGGTCCTGCGCCTTCATCTGGTCGATGATCTCCCACGTACCTTCGTATCCTTGCGTACACGCTGGTGGGTTGTTCGTCTCGAGGGACAGACCGAAGTGGATTGTCCCGTCCCCCGGGGCGACGGACATCCCGCCGGCGGCCAGCGCCGGCAGCAACTGCAGCAGCACCTTGAACGACGGGGCCAACGGATCGACCGTCTTCATCGTGGTCGACAGATTGCCGACGGCGCGCGAGAGCGGCTCGCCGGAGTTCTCCACGAGGTAGCGGGTCTCGTCGGCGAACTCCGGTCCCGTGGTGATCAGCCGTTCCAGGTCGGAGTCCGAGTCACGCAACGCCTCGGTGACCGTCCTGAGATCGCGGGAGAAACTGACGATCTCACCGGACTGGTCGGCCTGCGTCTCCAGGACGGTCGCCCCGTCGCGGATCAGCGTCTGCAACTGCGGCATGGTGCGGATACCGGACTCGGAAATCCGGATGAGGGAGTCCGAGAGTCGCTCCAGTTGGGGTCCCCGGCCCTGGAACGCCTTGCCGAGTTCATCGACGGTCACCTCGAGATCGTCCAAGGGGACCGATCGGGAAAGGTCGTCGACGGAGGCCAACAGGTTCTCGACGGGTACCGGCAACGCCTCACGTCCGGCGGAGACCACGTCCCCGTCCTCGAGATACGGCGCCGAGCTGCTGTTGGGTCGCAAGTCCACGTACTGCTCTCCGATGGCGGAGCGGTTGGCGACCACGGCCTCGGTGTCCGCCGGGACGTCGGGGGCGCTCGAGTCGAGGTCGAGCTCGACTCGCACACCGTCGTCGGTGAGCGAGAGCTCGCCCACCCGTCCGATCGCCGTGCCGCGGTAGTTGACGGCCGCGTTGGTGAACACCCCGCCGGTCTCGGGTAGGTCCAGATAGACTTGGTACTGGCCGATCCCGAACAGCGAAGGTAAGCGAACGTAGTTGGCACCTACATAGGTGATCCCGACCGCGGCGATCACACAGAAGGCGATGAGCTGGGTGCGGAGTGTCTTGCTCATCGGTTTCCTGGCTCTCCTGGTTCGGGCAGGTAGTTCTCGGAGAACTCCGAGACTCCTGGTGCGGGCTTGGGCACCACCGCCCGGTCCATGACCGGCGGGACCGGCAGGAGCGGCAGCACGATGGTCGTCCGCCGGTCCGGGCCGTTGTCGCCGACCCACGGGTTCTGCGGGTCCACGACGTACGGCCCGCTCGTGGTGTTCGGACGGCGAACCACCGGTTCGCCCTGATTCGCCCCCAGATTCCGGAGCGTCTCAGAGATCGTCGCGTCCACGGAGAGAAAGATGTTGGTCGCGCCGCCGACGGTCGCCGGGATAGACGAGTCCGGGAACGGGAAGGTGGGGACGAAACCGATCAGTTCGATGAGCTCCGGAGTCGACTCGCCGAGGGACTGCAGCACAGGGCGCAGCGCCCGCAGGTCGGCGATGAGGTCCTCCCTGCTGGTGAGCAGGACTTCCGAGCCGACCTGGCCCAGTGTGTCGACCCGGCGCAGCATCTCCACGAACTGCGAGCGCTGCTCCTCGAGCACCGCCACCCCGGCGGGCAGCTCGTCGAGCGCCGCCTCGATCTGCTGGCGCTGATCGTTGGCACGCGACGTCATGAGGTTCACGCCCTCGAGGGCTTCGGTGATGCTGTCGCGCTGCCGGTTCAGGCCCCCGATGAGCTCCTCCGCCGATCGCAGGGTCCGGGTGAGATCCTCCTCGCGGCCGTCGGTGGCCTTGCGCAGTTCGGCCACGATCGGTTGCAGTTGGTCCACGCCGCCGCCGTTGAGCAACAGCGACAGCGCGCCGAGAACCTGCTCGATGTCGGTAGCCGTGCGGGTGTCCGAACTGGCGATGACGTCACCGCCGGACAGCTCTCCGGTGGGCGGCTCGTCCTCCGGCGGGCTGAGCTGCACGAACTTCTCGCCAAGGAGATTGGTCTGCTGGATCGAGGCCTCGACGTTGGCGGGGAGCTCCATGTCGCCGCGGAGGACGATGTCCACCTCTGCGGTCCACCCGTCCTCCGCCAGCGAGATACCGGACACGCGACCGGCGTCAAGACCATTGACCTTGACCGACGACTGCAGGACCAGGTCCAACACATCGTCGAAGCGGACGGCCACGTGCATGGGGTCCTCACCCAGGTCGGCGCCACCCGGCAGAGTGTAGTCCTCCAGATTCAACGAGCACCCCGCCGCGACGGCGGCCACGAGCGCGCTGGCACCGACCGCGCGGACGGCGCGACCGAGGATGGGCGTGGTCGGCCGGATCATCCCCGTCCCCCTTCCGAGGCGGGCGTCATCGGCCACCCGCGATTGCCCTGGACCGTCCCGGGAACCGGGACAGACTGATTCATCTCGCCAGCGAGGATGCCCAACGGCAGATCCGGGTTCGACGCTTGTAGATCGGCGTTGCGCTGCGGCGCGAGAGCCTCGCAGGCCTCGATATCGGCGCGCCGGAGGTTGTCGAGTTCGGCCAGCATCTGGTCCCCGGGGTTCAGGCGGCCAAGTGTCATGAGCTGGCACAGGACGCCGGCCGGGTCCTGCAACTCCGGGATGCCGAGACGTAAGGACAACAGCCCGGCCTCGGGGTCGTAGGCGCCGATGAGGTTGGACAGAGCCAACGGAGCAGTCTTGAGGATCTCCTCGATGTCGCCCCTCTGGTCCGCGGTGATCTGACTGAGTCTCACCAAACGGTCCGCATTGCTGCGGATCACGTCCTGGTTGTCCCGCACGACACGCGCGACGTCCGCGAGGGCGTAGCTCAGTTCGGCGAGGGCGCCCTGGAGGTCCTCGCGCTGACCAGCGACAGTCTGGTTGAAGGTCGACATCTGGGAGTTGAACTGCCTCACCTGGGCATCGTTCTGCGCGAGCATCGTGACGAACGACTGCAGATTGACCACGGTCTCGCTGATGTCCTGACTCGAATCCGCCAGCGTCGTCGCGGCCTGCGACAACTCGTCGATCGACCGCCCGAGTGCGGCACCGTTGCCTCCGAGCGTGTCCGCGGACGCGGTGACGAACCGGTCGAGAGCGCCGTCCTTGTTGGCACCCTCCGGGCCGAGAGCATCGGTCAGTTCCTCCACCGAGGCGTAGAGCTTGTCCACCTCGACCGGTGTCGCGGTCCGCTCGAGGGGGATGTGCGCGCCCGATTCCATCTTGGGGCCGCCTGAGTAGGCGGGCAGTAGTTGGACGTTACGGTCAGGGACGACCGAGGGCGTCACCTGGACCGCCTTGGCGTCCGCCGGGACGTCCACGCCCCGGCGGACGTGGAACTCGACCTCGACGGTCTCCCCCATCGGGGTCACCTTGTCGACGGAACCCACCGTGACCCCCAGGATCCGGACATCGGAGCCCTCCGATATTCCGACGGCTGTCGGGAAGGTGGCGGTGATGCTGGTGCGTCCGAACCCCGTGACGGCGAGGAAAATCACAGTCACGGCGGCCACGACGACGACGAGCAGCAGCCCGACGAACGAGTACGGCATCTTCTTGTGCATCAGTTGATCCCACTCTGTCTGGCCGGCGCGCGGGCGCCGGGATAGAAGGGCGGCTCAGGAATACCCGGCGGGACGAGGTTGGTGACCACGGTGTCGAACCATCTGCCCGAGCCCAGAATGTTGGAGTACAGCCGATAGAAGGGCGCAAGGTTGTGGATGGATGCCCTCAGCTCTTCCTCGTGGTCGGTCAACACCGCCAGGGCGGAGTCGAGACTATCCAGGGTCGGCTTGAACTCGGCCTCGTTCTCCGCGACGAACCGGCGGAGTTCGATCGACAGTCCGCGCGTGGAGGCCAACACCAGCTTGAGACTCTCGGCGCGGTCGTTGAGTTCGCCCAACAACTGTCCGGTGCCGATGATCAGGCGCCGGAAGTCGTCATTACGGTCCGCCACGATCTGGGAGCTCGTACGCGTGGCCTCGAGTAGGTTCCGCAATTCGGCGTCCCGGCTGGACACGGTCTGCGACAGACGCGCCATGCCGTCGACCGCGCCCCGGAACTCCTCGGGCGACGCCTGCATCGTATCGGTGAGGGTGTCCAGGCTCGCTGCCAATTTGGCGTCATCGATCTCGTCGAGCGTCTCCGCTGCGGAGGAGAAAGCTGTGACCACGTCGTACGGGGCCACCGTCCGCTCAAGCGGGATCGGCTCCGACGTGTCGAGTTCCCCGGTTCCCGCCGGGCTCAGCGCGAGGTACTTCTGGCCGAGCACGGTCTTGAGTTGGATGCTCGCCCGGGTGTCGTCGCCGAGCCAGGCGTCCTTGGCCCGGAAGCCCACGGCCACCTTGTCGCCGTCGAGCGCCACGTCGGTCACGACGCCAACCTTGACGCCGGCCACGCGGACCTCGCTACCGTCCGCTAGCCCGGCGGCCTCGGAAAAGTAGGCTGTGTATTTGGGTCCCGCCCCGACGATCGGTAGCGCGTCGAGTCTGAACGACACGGCGGTCAGGGCGAGGATCACCAGGACCCCGATCGCTCCGATGGTGGCGTTGCTGAACCTCGGCTCGTTCGCACTGCGCTTGCTCATGGGATTCCCCCTGCGTGGCACCGGGGCGCGACGTTGGTGTACACCGGCTGATTGATCGTGGGACCGCCGCTCGGAAGAAGGTTGGGCACGTTGGTGCCTGGGCCGTGCACCACGTCGAGTCCACAGAGATAGAACTGGAGCCAGGACCCGAACGAACCCGTCCTGATGAGGTTGTCGGTCTTGCGCGGCAGGTTGATGAGAACCTCGCTGAGCGTGTCGCGGTTCGTCGTGATCTGGTCGGTGACCACCTTGAGGTGGTCGAGCGAATCCGTCACGGCGGGCCGCGTGGCGGTGACGATGTTCTCCGCCGACGAGGTCAGATCCGCCATCGAGTCGAGCGAACTGCCGATAGCGTCGCGCTCGTCGGCGAGTCCCTCGACGAGTTGCCTGGTGGTCACCACGAGCTGCTGGAACTGCACGTCCCGCTCGTTGATGGTCTCGAGGACCCGGGTGAGGTTGTCGATGACTTCGCCGATCACCTGATCCCGATCGGCCAGGTGGTTGGTCAGCTCACCAGTCTGGCGGACCAGGCTCGTCACGGTGCCGCCCTCCCCTTGCAGTACCCGCACCAGCGAGTCGGCGAGCGCGTTGACGTCCTCCGGCTGCAGGGTCGTGAAGAGCGGGCGGAAACCGTTGAACAGCGCCGTGAGATCGACCGCGGGCGAGGTCTTCTCGATTCCGATCGTGCTCCCTTCCTCCAGGGCCGATTGGACGGGTCCGGGCTCCCGGGAGATGTTCAGGTACCGCTGGCCGATCATGTTCCGGAACCGCAGTGCCAGGTGCACGTTGGCCGGCAGCGTGCGGTCGCCGGCCAGGGTGAAGTCCACCTTAGCCAGGTCGCGTTCGTGGATCTCTATCCCGGTGATGTTGCCCACCACGACGCCGGCTATCCGGACGTCGTCGCCCTCCTCCAGCATGGTCACGTCGGAGAAGATCGCAGAGTACTCCGTACCTTCCGCCCGGGTGCCGCCCCTGATGGTCACGGCGAGGACCGAACTGAGCAGCACTGTGACCACGATGAAGACCACCAGTTTGACGAATGACCCCAGCAGGCCGCCACGGAATAGGGCCTTCAGTTTGGCGTTCATCGGAAACCGACCTCCGTTCCGCGAAGCGCCGGGGCGCCGATCTGGCCGATCCAGGCAGGGATCTCCTGCGCGCCGCGCGAGGACGCGACCCCCAGGACGGTTCGGACGGTGTCGGTCTCCAGCGGCGAGCCGGCGTAGGCCATAGCCACCACGTCGGTGTCCTGACCCGCGGTCACGGTTGACGGAAACGGCATATTGGGCTGCTCGGGCACCGCCCGCCCGGGAGCCGGGGGAACCGAGCCACGGTTACGGAGTGCCGGAACCGGCCCGTCCCGGAGAAGCGGATTGGGCAGAGTCGGGATGAACGCGGGCCCCGGATTGCGGGTGGGGATCTGGTAGCTCCCGTCGGCGATCGCCCCGCCGGGGGCCCCACCGAAGTAGAACGGCTCCTGCGCCGGGTCGTAACAGCGGGGACCGCGGGTGTCGAAGAACCGCGGCTCGTCCTGGTTGGGCACGTAACGCCCTCTGGGATTGACGAGCTCGAGCGTCACCCGGATGGCGGGGTGCTCGGTGCCCACGCCCAGGATGGCATCGGACCGGTCCAGAAGTGTCATGAAATTCCCCACCGAGCACGGCAGTGCTGGCGAATACTCAGCCAGGTACTCCAGGGAGGTGCGCGAGTCCACCGCCAGGGAGATGAGGTCGTTGCGGTTAGCGGCGAGGAAACCGGTGAGGACCTCGGACGACTCGCTGATCCGCCGCAGTCCGTCGGCGATGTCGGGGCGGCGCTGGACCACCGTGTCGCCGGTGGTGCGCAGAGCGTCCAGAGCGTTGATGAGATCAGGCAGCGCCTCGGAATAGGTCTGGGAGAATGTCGCCAGATCCTCGATTCCGGCTTCCAGCGCGGGAAGCTCCTGGTTGATCCCCTCGAAGACCTGTCCGATCTCCACGAGGCTGGCACCGAGCTCGTCGCCCCTACCCGACAGCGCCTGGTTCAGGGCGCCGAGAGTACCCGCCAGCTTCTCCGGCGGGACCGCCTCGAGTACGGGGAGCAGTCCGTCCAGGACACGGCCGAGCTCGATCGCGTTGCCACGGGTGTCCTGCTGGATGCTCGCGCCGGGCTCCAGGGTGCCCACGGGCTGGTCGGGGAAACCCAGGTCGACGAACCGCTCACCGAAGAGCGTCTTGGGGAGCAGTCGACCGCTGACGTTGGCCGGCAACTGGTCCATGTAGGCCGGGTCGAACTCCATGTTCACCCGCACCCGGTCCCCGTCGGGCTCGACCCCGGAGACCCGGCCGACGAGCACGCCCCGGGCCTTGACGTCGGCGTCGTTCGGCAGCGCGTAGGCCAGTTGGTCGGTGTTCAGGGTGACGGTGTCCGACGCGGTGAACGCGCGGTTGTAGATCGCGATGGTCGTGCCGACGAAGGCGAGCACGATGACGATGAACAGGGCGGCCAGCAGCCGCTTCGAGAGCGCCGAAAGTTCGTTCATCCCGCCACCCGCACAGTCGTGGTCGTGCCCCAGAGGGCGAGTCCGACGAAGAAGTTGAGGATCGCCACCACGACGATCGTGGTGCGGACGGCCCGCCCCACAGCCACGCCGACGCCGGCCGGACCGCCGGTGGCGGTGAAGCCGTAGAAGCAGTGGATCATCACCAGCACGAACGCGAAGATGATCACCTTGACGAACGAGTAGATCACGTCTTCCGGTGGCAGGAACAGGTGGAAGTAGTGGTCGAACGAGCCGGTGGACTGGCCCTGCACGATGGTGTTGACGCCCCTCGTGGCGAGGTACGAGGACAGCAGGCCGACGACGTACAGCGGGATGACCGCGATGAATCCGGCGATCACCCGGGTGGTGACCAGATAGGGCACGCTCGGGATCGCCATGACCTCCAGGGCGTCGATCTCCTCGGATATCCGCATCGCGCCGAGTTGGGCCGTGAAGCCGCAGCCGACGGTGGCGGACAGGGCGAGTGACGCCACGATGGGGGCGACCTCGCGGGTGTTGACGTAGGCGGACAGGAACCCGGTGAGGACCGAGCTACCGATCTGGTCGAGGGCTGCGTAGCCCTGCAGGCCGACGACGACCCCGGTGAACCCGCTCATCATGACGATGACGCCGATGGTCCCGCCGAGCACCGCCAGCGTGCCGACGCCGAAGGTCACCTCCGCGATCAGGCGCAGCACCTCGTGGCGGTAGTGGAGGATCGCCTGAGGGATCCAGCGGATCGCCCGGAGGTGGAAGGCGAGCTGGTCGCCCAGAGAGTCGAACGAACTGACCGGGCCACGGACAAGGGCCCTCAGCCGGGCCCTCGTGGGTCCGACATCGGTATGGATCGCCATTACGACCCCTTCGGGGGAACGATCTGCAGGTACATCGCCGTCAAGATGAGGTTGGCGAAGAACAGCAGGAGGAATGTGAGGACCACGCCGAGGTTGACGGCGTCGCCGACCCCCTTGGGGCCGCCCTTGGGGTTCATCCCGCAGTACGAGGCGACCACGCCGGCGATGAGTCCGAAGATCAGGGCCTTGATCGAGGACATGATGAAGTCGGGCAGTTGGGCGAGGGCACCGAAGGACATCAGGTAGGCGCCCGGTGTGCCGCCCTGCAGCATGATGTTGAACACGTAACCGCCGGAGATCCCGACGATGGAGACGAGTCCGTTCAGGAGCACCGCGACGAGCATCATGCCGAGCACCCGGGGGACGACGAGTCGTTGGATGGGGTCGATCCCCAGGACGCGCATCGCGTCGAGTTCCTCGCGGATGGAGCGGGCGCCCAGATCAGCGGCCACCGCCGACCCGGCGGCGCCCGCGATAAGCAGCGAGGTCACCAGCGGCGCGCCCTGCTGCACGACGGCGAGGACGCCGGTCGCTCCCGTATAGGCCTCAGCCCCTAGCTGCTGGACCAGCGAGCCCGTCTGCATCGCCACGACCGCCCCGAAGGGGATCGCGACCAGTGCCGACGGCAGGATCGTCACGGACGCGATGAACCACGACTGCTCGATGAACTCTCGGAACTGGAACGGCCTCCTGAAGACCCCTCTGAACACCTCGAGGAACAGTCGGAAGACCGCACCGGCGCCGCCCACCGCAGTCCGGACACCTCCGCCGACATCTGCTGGCGACACACCGGCCTTCACCGCGGGTTGCTGGTTCACGCCCTCCGCCATGCCTTTCCTCCGATCTCTCCGGCGTCCTCGGACCCATTAGGACCCGTAGTGGTCGTCGACAGCCGCTGACTGCCGCCACCCGCAGCGCCCGTGGTGGCGTCGACCGGCGCCGACGCTGTGACCCTACTGTTACCGTGGCCGCGGGCCGCCCACTCCTCGCGGATGGCGGTCTGGGCGCCCTCGGGGAGGGTGTCCAGCATCTCGGCGACCCGCTTCTCGCGGCGCAGCTCGCCCTGACGCTGCGGGCTGCCGGGGGTCGGCTGCATCTGCGGCGGGACGCCCTTGACCTCGTCCTCGCCCGGGGAGCCGTCGTTGTGGCCGGCCTCGGCGTGGGCCTGCTCCTGGCGCATCTGCGCGTCGTCCTTCTCCTCGGACATGCCGATGGGCCCGAGCTTGGACCCGCGCAGGAACTGGCGAACCGACGGCTCCTCGCTGGTGAGCAGCACCTCGCGCGGGCCGAACATCACGAGGTTTTTGCGGTAGAGCATGCCCAGGTTGTCGGGGACCGTGCGCGCGAGGTTGATGTTGTGCGTCACGATGAGGATCGTGGCGTCGATCTGCGCGTTGATGTCGATCAACAGCTGTGCGAGGTAGGTCGTGCGGACCGGATCCAGGCCCGAGTCGGGCTCGTCGACGAGGATGATCTCGGGGTCGAGCACCAGCGCGCGGGCGAGGCCGGCCCGCTTCCGCATACCGCCGGAGATCTCGCCCGGCAGCTTGCCCTCGGCACCGGTCAGACCGGTGAGCTCCAGCTTCTCCATGACGATGTCGCGGATCTCGGACTCGGACTTCCGGGTGTGCTCGCGCAAGGGGAATGCCACGTTGTCGTAGAGGTCCATGGAGCCGAACAGCGCGCCGTCCTGGAAGAGGACACCGAACAGCTTGCGGATCTCGTAGAGCTCCTTGGCGGTGGACTGCAGGATGTCCGTGCCGTCGATGATGATCTTGCCGCGCTCGGGCCGCAGCAGGCCGATGAGCGACTTGAGGAAGACGGACTTACCGGTGCCCGACGGGCCGAGGAGCGCACTGACCTCACCCTCGGGGAGGGTGAACGTGACGTCCTCCCAGATCTTCTGCGAACCGAAGGACTTGGTCAGACCCTCGACGGAAACCTCGACACCCACGTCAACCACTCCTCACTGCAGCCATCATCTGTGGCCACGGTCACTGTAAACTACCGCTCCATAGGCGTGCTTTGTTACATGCCCCGGAAAAGTGTTCCGCCCGGATCGTCTAGGAGACTGCTGAACAATCAGGGTGTCCGCCCCGC
>NZ_JAALDU010000119.1 GCF_014145015.1 Dietzia sp. E1
CTGGGTGACGCCGGTGACGTGGCCGACCTGCTGCTCGTCCATCATGAGCACCATCGCGTGGCAGCCGATCCCGCCGCCGACGAGCGTCCCGTCCGCGACCTTGGTCGAGCTGTTGTGCGGGCAGCCCGAACAGAAGTACGGGGTGCGAGACGCCGCGAGGGGCAGCGCGATGCGGGTGCGGACGCGCCCCGGGCCGTCGAGCCAGGCGCTGGCCGAGGCGATCCCGTGGACGGTGCCGAGCCGCTGCGCGAGCCCGCGGGTCACCGAGTCCACATCGAGTTCGCCGAAGCGGCTGAACAGGGTCGACCCGTCCTCGTGGGCCTTGCCGACGACGTTCGCCACCCCGGGCTTGCGGAACTGGATGTCCCGGATCATGGTCTCGATGAAGTCGCGCTTCTCCTCCACGACGATCACCTCGTCGAGCCCGGACATGAACTCGTCGAGGATCGTGCGCTCGAGCGGGTAGATCATCCCGAGCTTGAGGATCCGGATCCCCCTCCGGCCCAGCTCGTCGTCGCCGATCCCGAGACGGCGCAGCGACTCCCGCACGTCGAGGTACGTCTTGCCGGCCGCGACGATCCCGATCCGGTCGTCGGCCGTCGCCTGCACGATCCGGTTGAGCCGGTTGAGGCGGGCGTACTCCAGGGCCCGGGGGAGGCGGATGGTGAGCTGGTTCTGCTCGAGCTCCATGAGGTTCGAGCCGAGGAGGTGCCCGGAGGGCACGTGCGGACTGGTGCCGAGATCGCCGTAGACGGGCAGGATCCGGTCGGGGTCCACGAGCGCGGTCGACGAGGCGTCCGCCACGTGCGCGGAGATCTTCAGCGCCGACCAGAGCCCGGAGACCCGGGAGAGGATCGCCGCGTGCACGCCGAAGTCGAGGACGTCCTGCGAATCGGCCGGGTACAGGGTGGGCATGTAGAGGTCGGCGAGAGCGAGCTCGGAGGCGCACGGCACGGTCGAGGACTTGGCCCCCGGGTCGTCGCCCACCATCACCACGGCGCCCCCGTTGGGATCGGTGCCGATGAGATTGGCGTGCCGCAGCGCGTCGGTGGCGCGGTCCAGGCCCGGCGCCTTGCCGTACCAGTACCCCACCACGCCCTGCAGCGGGGCGCCGCGGGTGTGGGCGGTCGCGCGCAGGGTGCCGGTGCGACGCGCCAGTTGCGAGCCCATCACCGCCGTCGCGCCGGCCTCCTCGTTGAGGGCCGGACGGTGCACGATGTCGAACGGGTCGAGGAACTCCGCGCGCCGGGCCAGTTCGAGGTCGTAACCGGCGAGAGGGGATCCCTCGTAGCCGCTCACCAGGCTCGCGGTGAGCAGGTTCTGACGCCGGTCCAACCGGGCGCGGTCGCGGACCGTCCGGACGAGCGCCTGGATCCCCGTCGGGTAGATGGTGCCGCTCTCGCGCGTGTAGCGATCGGAGAGGGAGAACGATCCGGCGTCCGCCCGGCCGAACCGGGGGAGGTCGTCGTGGGTGCCGCTCGAGGGGCCGAGAAGAGAGGTCATGATCAACACCTGGCCTGTGTGACGTCGTGGGTCTCTCCCTCAGGCTAGGACGGAATGTGAGGCGCGTCACGCGGTCATCGATCGGGCGCACACTCTGCACAACCGGAAGCGTCGGTTCCTGTACTAACTGGGCCAGTTGCCCTCTCGTCGTCGTCTACCGTGGACACATGGAACACGCACCCCAGTTGGACGATACGGACCGACGCCTCCTCCGGGTGGTCATGGCCGACCCCCGGGTCGGCGTCCGCGAGTTCTCCCGACGGCTCGGGGTGGCCCGCGGCACCGCGCAGGCGCGACTCGACAAGCTGGAGGCCCGCGGCGTCCTCGCGTCCTGGGCGCCCCGGCTCGACCCCGCCGCCCTCGGCTACCCGCTCGGCGCGCTGGTCCACATCCAGCTGGCGCAGGCGGAGCTCGAGTCGACGTGTGCGGGTCTGGCCGAGGTCCGCGAGGTGCTCGAGGTGGTGAGCGTGGCGGGGGAGTTCGACCTCGTCTGCCGCGTGGTGGCCCGCGACCACGCCCACCTCGAGGAGGTGTTCAGCGCGATCATCTCGACCCCGGGGGTTCTCCGCACGCGCACCGAGGTGATCCTGCGTCAGCGCGTGGGGCCGCGCGCCACGCAGCTGCTCGGCGACTGAGCCGCGTGGCGCGCGAGCACTCGCCTGCCCGCCACGCTCGCCCGCCGGTCAGCAGGCCGGCCATGCTCAGCTCGCCGGGGTGTCCCGTCGCAGGACCAGGTAGGCCAGGGCGCCGGCGAGCACGGCGATGACCGTGAGGTAGCCGCTCCCGGTGAGGGCGGTCTGGGCGCCGAACCACCGGGCCACGGCGGCCCCGCCGACGTTCTGCACGACGAGCAGCGTGACCACGGCGAGCCCGGCGATGACCGCGATCAGGAGGGTCCAGAATCCGATCAGGGACAGACGCCGGAAGGCCGCGGCCGCGAGGAAGCCCACCAGCATCACGGCGAGACACAGCGTGCCCGCCAGCAGCCCGGCCCCGGCCGCGCCGTGGCTGCCGGTCATGAAGGGCAGGTCGAACTGGTAGGAGCGGAAACCCAGCCCCTTGGTCACCCGCTCGAGCCATGCCCCGAGCGCGAACGCGACCCCGAACGCCGCCGACACCACCGCGAACGCCAGGTAGGCGCCGAGGACGAACGTGCGCCGGCTGAAGCTCAACGCCATGGCGAACGGCATGGTCTGGGTGACCGTGTAGGCGGCCATAAATCCGAGCGTCCAGACCGCGGACTGGGCGGCGCCGCTGTACATCGGTTCGCCTTCCGCGCGGCCGTCGGCGATCGCGGCGATCCAGAACGTGATCCCCGCGGACACCGCCCACGACAACAGGAAGACCATCACCGGCACCACGACGAAGTTGCTGCGCACGATGAACTGGAGCCGGAACGCGGGCAGGATCCGCGAGGAGGCCCCGGACGGCGTGGCGGTGCCGGTGGAGGCGGCGGCCTCGGCGGTGGCGGACATCATGACGAGACCTCCGAGCTGGGTCGGGTGGTGGTGACGGCCGGGGCGTCGGGTCCCGGCCGGGTCGGTGACGGTGGTGACGACGGTGACGGTGACGAGGGTGACGACGAGGACGACGACGACGAGGCGCCCGCTGACGTCAGGTGGACGATCAGCTGCTGGAGCGAGACGGGCAGGACCTCGACGCCGTCAGCCCGCGCGCGCTGGTCCTCGAAGGGGTCCTCGGTCTGGCCCGGGGCGCGCAGGACGGTCGCCCGGAGGGTCCGGCCCATGGACTCGGAGTGGAGCACCCGCCGCGATCCCGCCAGTGAGCGCACGGCGTCGGCGGGGCCGATCAGCGTGACCGCCCGCCCCCGCAGGGATTCGACGGGCTCGTCGAGCAGGATCCGACCCCGGTCGATCACCACCACGTTCTCGAGGAGGTGGGCGAGCTCGTCGATGAGGTGCGTGGACAGGATGAGCGTGCGGGGATGCTCGGTGTAGTCCTGCAGGAGGCGGTCGTAGAACAACTGGCGGGCGACCGCGTCGAGGCCCATGTAGGGCTCGTCGAAGAAGGTGACGTCCGCACGCGAGGCGATCCCCAGGATCACCGCGACGGCGGAACGCTGTCCACGGGACATCTTCTTGATCCGCGTCCGGGCGGGGACCCGGAAGTCCTCGGCGAGGCGCTCGGCCAGGTCGGCGTCCCAGTGGGGATAGGCCATCGCCGCGGCCTTGAACGCGTGCCGGGCGAAGGAGTCCTCGATGTAGCGCTGGTCCTCGCGGACGAAGCAGATGCGGGGGAGCACCTGCTCGTTCTCCTGGGGGCGTAGGCCGAACACCCGGACGTCGCCCGCACTCGGCCAGTCCTGCCCGGAGGCGATCGACATGAGTGAGGTCTTGCCGGCACCATTGCGGCCCAGTAGTCCGTGGATGACGCCCGCCTCGAACGAGACGGTCACGTCGTCGAGCGCCGTGGTGTCGCGGTGGCGGCGCGAGAGGTGGGTGATGTCGATGGCGTTGCTCATTGCGCCCTCTCCTTGGCTGGGCTCGGGTGTGCGGCGGCGGTGCGTGGGTACGCCGCGCGGACCATGTCGACGATGTCCTCGAGGTCGAGCCCGATGGCACGGGCTTCGGTGACCATCGCGGCCACCACGTCGTCGGTGAACCGCTGGCGTCGTTCGGTGTGCAGCAGTTCCCGCGCTCGGGGTGTGACGAACATGCCGAGCCCGCGGCGTTTGGTCAGGATGCCGCGGTCGACCAGGAGGTTGATCCCCTTGGCGGCCGTCGCCGGGTTGATGCGGTGGAAGGCGGCGAGTTCGTTCGTGGACGGCGCACGCTCGCCCTCGGTGAGAGAGCCGTCCAGGATCGACGATTCGATCTGTTCGGCGATCTGCACGAAGAGCGGTCTGCCGTCGTCCACCTGGGCGTCCCCCCTCGGGTTGGTGGGTTAGTTACTCCACTAGTGAACCATTTGACCTCTGGGGGCGTCAACGGTCGCCGCGCCGCGCCATGCGGGCACGGGGCGGTGCGGGGCGGTCAGGACCAGATGTGGGCGAAGGGGTGGGCGGCCTCGTACTCGGAGGCCAGCTCGAGGAGGATGCGGTCCTCACCGCGTCGCGCCGAGAGGTGAACGCCGATCGGCATCCCGTCCGGCGCGTGACCGGCCGGCAACGACACGGCCGGCGATCCCGCGATGTTCTGCAGCGGGGTGAACGTCACCCAGTTCGACACCCTCTCGAGGTGGGTCTCGAACGGCTGGTCGGCGTCGAGGTAGCCGACCTCCGGGGTCTCGTGCGCGACCACGGGGCTCAGGTACACGTCGATGTCACCGAAGCCGGCGTCGAACCGTCGGCGGGCCCGCGCGAGCCGGTACAGGTGCGCCGGAATCGCGGCGAGCCTCCGGCGGGACATGCGGGCCAGTCCGACGGTGAACGGGTCGAGGCGCGCGGGGTCGAAGTCCGGGTCGAAGAGGGAGCGGCCGGAGGCCGAGGTGCTCAGCGCGAGCAAGCCCCAGTAGGCGACGAAGTCCTCGCGGAAGCCCGGCGGCACGGGAGCGGCGGCGGGGATGATCTCGTGGCCGAGGCCCGCCAGCCGCCCGGCGGCCTCGTGCAGGACCGACAGCGTCGCGGGGTCGGTTCCGTCGCCCGCTGGGCTGTGTGCGACCAGACCGATCCGTAGCCGCCGGGATGGCGCGTTCGCGATCCGCCCGATCGACGGGACTCCCCGGGGGCGGTACCCGGCCTCGAAGGCGGTGAAGAACAGGGCGGTGTCGCGGACGGATCGGGAGACGACTCCCTGCGAGATGATGGGGATCGGCATGCGCCGGGTGAACGTCTCGTCGGGGTGTCGTCCCCGGCTCGGCTTGAAGCCGACGAGTCCGGTGGCCGCGGCGGGGATGCGGATCGAGCCGCCGCCGTCGTTGGCGTGCGCGATCGGGATGGCCCCGGCGGCGACCAGGGCAGCGGACCCGCCTGACGATCCGCCGCTGGTCCGACCGGTGTCCCACGGGTTCCGGGTGACCAGTCCACCCTGCCTCTCGGTAGCGGCGGTCCAGCCGAACGGGGGCATGGCCGTGATCCCGAGTGGGTTAAGTCCCGTCGCCCGGAACGCGCGTGCGTAGGCGCCGTCGAACAGAGCCGGCGTGTCGGGCACCGCGGGGGAGCCCAGTCGCATCGGTGCACCCTCGACCATGACGGCGTCCTTGAAGGCCGACGGCACGCCCGCCAGGGGCGCGGACATCTCGGAGTGTTCCACCCGGCGGGCGCGTGCCCGGGCCCGGTCGAGATCGGTGAAGACGAGTGCGCCCAGGGTCGGATCGACCAGCGCGCACCGCTCGGTGGCCGCGTCGACGAGCTCGGTGGGGGAGACGTCCCGCGCGCGGAGTCTCTCGGCGAGGCCGGTGGCGTCGTCGTAGCCGAGCGCGTCGTCGCGGAAGGCGTGCAGGCGCCGTGCGCCGGCGGCTGGGTCGGCGGCCGGGTGCGGGGAAAAGTCGTCCGCGGACCTCGCGGGGCCGGCCGCGTCCGCGGTCGGGCCGACCATGTCTGTGGCGTCGCTCACGCCCCCACTGTAGGGCGACCGAGACCGTCATTTCGGGGCCACCTCTTGACAGATCTTTCCCCGACGTGGATCTTAGGAGGAGCTAACTAAGGCAAGGGTCACCTAATGCGGTCTCGCATCGGGTTCCGAATCTGGAGGTCTCATCGATGGCAGCGCACCCGATCGTGTCGGATCCGGTCACCACGGGCGCGCGTCGTCTCCTCGATGGATCGGGCATCGCCACGGTCGCCGTTCGCGGCACCAAGGACCGCTCGGATGTCATGGTCTCCGCGGGTCACCGCTGGATCGGCGACGGGACGATCGTCGTCACCGGGGCCCCTGCCCCCTGGTCAGGCCTGATGGTCGCGCCCGGCGACTCGGTCGAGGTCGTGGTGATGATCGACGAGTTCGCCCCGATCGTCGAGGCCAAGATCCACGTGGCGAGCCTCTATGGTTTCGGTGTGGCACGCGCCGCCCGGCAGGGCGAGGGGTGGATCGTGGAGATCGAGATCGAACTCGGCGAGGTCAACGTCCGCCGGCTCGGACATGAGGGCACGGTCGATGCGGCGCAGCTGGACGCGGTCCCGTCGGACCCCCTGGCATGCGAGGCGCCCGGTCTCGCGGACGAGATCCGGGCGCGCTTCGGCTCTGATCTGGCGATGCTGGCCGGATCCGGGGACCCGGCTCAGCCGCCGTATGTGTTGGGCGTCGACGCCGACGGCCTGCATCTGCTGACCGCGCTCGGCACCGATGCCGATGTCATCCACCTGCCGTTCGTGACCCGGGCGGAATGCGTCAACGACGTCGTCCGCGAGATGGGTCAGTACGTGGCCCGCCCGCGCCAGCTGAGAGGCGATTCGCCGGCGCGGCACCGGGCCGATCAGGCCGGGGTGTAGGTGAGGCAGTCGGCGGTGTCCGCGCCGGCGCCGATCTTGACCGAGTCCGCCGAGCAGAGCAGGTCCTTGTTGTAGGTGCACTCGACCCGCTGGCAGGCGCCCACGTGAGCGCTCGCGGTGGGCAGGCCCCCGCGGACGTCCAGCGAGATGAAGGTGCCGCACTCGGCGTGGTCGGGGGTGCCCGCCACGGTGATGGCACCCGCGCTGCAGCTCTGGTCGCTGTTGAACGAGCACGCGGTGACGGTGCAGGTGCTGATTCCGGTGAGAGTGGCCATGACGATCGCTCCTCGTGTGGCTGTGGCTGGGCGGTGTGCCTCCGAGTCAACACCGGACGGCGCGGACTTGCAAGCAAGTTGAGGCTGTGCTAAGTCAGGCTAGCCTAAGCAGTCTACCTGCGTATATGCGGCCGGTGGCATGGTTTTCGACCTGCCGCGGGCGTCTCGCCCGTGCGCCCGCCCCGCGCTCCCGCTTAGCGCTTCCGCAGCCGCTCCCTCGCATGGCGTCTCGCCCCAGGGGATGGCGTCTCGCTCGCGCGGATGCACGCCGAGCCCGCAGCCGCCCTCGGGGATGGCGTCTCGCGCCCCCGCGCCTCGTTCTTTGCCAGCCTGATCGTGAGACAGGTTCGTGAGGGGCGTGGGGATCGGAGTTTGGACGATGATTAGTACGCCGATTGGGACTACGGCGTCGGGAGGGCGATCGTTTTCGGTCGCGTTCCGGATTGAATTCCTGCAGGCATGGGACGAGTGTGAGGCCCATGGCGACAAGGCTCGGCTACTGCGGGAGCACAACCTCGCTCGGGGGACGGTCAAGCGGTGGCTCAATGCCAGGGCTCGGGGCGAGTTCGATGCGTCGTTGCAGGCTGCGGAGGTCAAGATGGGCAGGCGACAACAACACAATGAGGATCGCTCGGAGGTGATCCGGCTGCGTCGGCAGGTCGAGCAGCTCGAGCAGAAGGTCAAAAACGCCGAGGCGGCGCAGGAGATCATGGGAAAAGCATTCGAGCTCTTGGACGGGATCACCAAGAGCTCGACGGGACCGGATGCGCAGATCCCACCGACGCTGATGAGCGCGGCCGAGTATCAGGCCTGGCTCGAGCGCAAAAAGTTGTGATCTGCCAGCTGATCCACGACCTCAAGCAGCAGGCCGACATGACCGTGACCCGGGCCTGCGCACTCGCCGGGATGCCACGGCCCACGTTCTACCGGATCTCCCGCGGCTACCAGCACTACCAGCCCGTGGACGAGCCGGTGCCGCACCGCCAGCGCCGGCAGCCGGCCGCGTTGACCGACGCCGAGAAAGAGCAGGTCGTCGACGCACTGTGCGACCCGGCGATGGAGGATCGGTCGGTGGTGCAGGCGTACTGGTCCACCCTGGACGAGGGCAAGATCGCCTGCTCGCAGCGCAGCTTCTATCGCGTGGCCAACGAGCTCGAGCTGGTCGGGGACCGCCGGCGGGGCAGGCACTGCGGCACCTCTGCCGCCCGCGTCAAGCCCGCCGCGGCCGCCGGTGCGCCGGGGGATCTGTGGACGTGGGACATCACCCTGCTGCCCGGGCCCCGGCGCAGCTTCTTCCGGCTGTACCTGGCGATCGATGTCTACTCCCGCTACCCGGTGGCCTGGCGGGTCGAACCTGACGAGACCGCCACCAAGGCCACCGAGATGTTCCTGGACGCCTTCGACCGGCACGGCGCTCCGGCCCTGCTGCACGCCGACAACGGGGCCGCGATGCGCTCCAACGAGCTCGCCGCAGCACTGGAGGCCGTGGCGGTGCAACGCTCGTTCTCCCGGCCGCGGGTCTCCAACGACAACCCGTTCTCCGAGTCACTGTTCAAGACCATCAAGTACGACCTGGACCACCCGGCCCGGTTCGACTCGATCGAGCACGCCAGACGCTGGACCAGCGAGTTCCTGCACCGCTACGCCACCGAGCACCACCACAGCGCCCTGGGCTATTACACCCCCTGCCAGGTCTTCACCGGCACCGCCGAGCACGTCAGGGCAACCCGCCAACAGACCCTGGACCGAGCAGCAACCCTGCATCCCGTCAGATACTCGCAACCACCGAAAGCACCAGCACTACCCACCACCACTGGCATCAACCTGTCTTAAACCAGGTTGACAACTTCCG
>NZ_JAALDU010000120.1 GCF_014145015.1 Dietzia sp. E1
ACCTGCGCGCGGGCCTGGACCGCGACACCGCGGTGGTGCGCGCGCCGGAGTCGCTGCGCCCGTTCCTGGTGGGCGCGCTGGCCGAGCGCGCGCCGCTGCTGGTGGTCACCGCCACCGAGCGCGAGTGTGAGGAGCTCGCCGACGAGCTGTCGGGGATGTACGACGGCGAGGTGGCGCAGTTCCCGAGCTGGGAGACGTTGCCGCACGAGCGTCTGTCGCCGGCGGCCGACACGATCGGTCGCCGCCTCGAGGTGCTGTCCGCCGTGATGGCCGGACGGGCGCCGAGGATCATCGTCGCGGCGGCGCGATCGGTGGTGCAGCCCATCTCCCCGGCGGCCGCCCGCCGCGAGCCCGTGCGCCTGACCCGAGGCGACGAGGTCGACCCGACCGAACTCATGGCCCGCCTGGCCGAGTTCGCCTACACCCGCGAGGACATGGTCGCCCGCCGCGGCGACATCGCCGTGCGCGGCGGCATCGTGGACGTCTTCCCGACCACGGCCGACCACCCGCTGCGCATCGAGTTCGACGGCGACGAGATCGCCGAGATCCGCGAGTTCTCCGTCGCCGACCAGCGCTCGCTGCCCGACGGCGAGGTCGAGCAGGTCGTCCTCTACCCGTGCCGCGAGCTGCTGCTCGACGACGACGTCCGCGCCCGGGCCGGTCAGCTGGCCGCCGAGCACCGCGCCAACCCGACGCTGGCCGAGCTCCTGGACTCGCTGGCCGAGGGCATCCCGCGCGACGGCATGGAGGCCCTGACCTCCGTGCTCGTGCCGGGCGAGATGGCCACCCTGCCGATGCTCATGCCGGACGACACCCGCGTCGTGGTGTGCGACCCCGACAAGGTGCGCCGCCGCGCCGCCGACCTCGCCTCGGCGGGCCGCGAGTTCCTCGAGGCATCCTGGACCGCCGCGACCATGGGCGGCGACGCCCCCGTCGACAGCGAGACCCTCGATCTGTCCGGCTCGGGTTACCGCACGTTCTCCTCCGTGCGCGAGGAGGCCACCGGGGCCGGCCGCGCCTGGTGGCAGCTCGTCCCGCCCGGATTCCTCACCGACCCCGAGGACGGCCTCGTGGTGACCGTCGAGGCCGGCGACCCGCCCGCCCCGCGAGGCAAGGACTCCGAGATGGAGGCCATGTTCGTGCGGCTGCGCGCGCTCGTCGGCGCCGGCGGCCGGGCCGCGATGGTGGTCCCCGGTCACGGCACCGTCGCCCGCATCCTGGAACGCCTCTCCGAGGCCGAGGTCCCCGCCACCGCCGCGCAGGCGGGATCCGAGCCCGCCGACGGACTGGTGTCGGTCTACGAGGCGGTCCTGCACGCCGGGTTCGCGCTCACCGGCGGCGTCGACGGGGCGTCCGACGACCTCGTCGTCGTCTCCGAAACCGACCTCACCGGCAACCGCCTCGGTTCCACGGCGCGACCCAAGGCCCGCCACTCCAAGCGCCGCAACCAGGTCGACCCGCTCGCCCTCAAGGCCGGCGACCTGGTCGTGCACGACCAGCACGGCATCGGCCGGTTCGTCGAGATGGTCGAGCGGCAGGTGCGCGGCGGCGACGGCTCCTCGCGGCGCGAGTACCTGGTGATCGAGTACGCGCCCGGCAAGCGCGGCGCGGCCGGCGACCGGCTCTACGTGCCGATGGAGTCGCTCGGCCAGCTCAGCCGCTACGTCGGCGGCGAGGCACCGACGCTGTCCAAGATGGGCGGCGCCGACTGGCAGAACACCAAGCGCAAGGCCCGCAAGGCCGTCCGCGAGATCGCCACCGAGCTCGTCCAGCTCTACGCCAAGCGGCAGTCCGCGCCCGGCCGCGCCTTCGGGCCGGACACGCCCTGGCAGCGGGAGATGGAGGACGCGTTCCCGTTCACCGAGACCGTCGACCAGCTCAGCGCGATCGAGGAGGTAAAGGGGGACATGGAGAAGTCCGCCCCCATGGACCGCGTCGTGGTGGGCGACGTCGGCTACGGCAAGACCGAGGTCGCCGTGCGCGCCGCGTTCAAGGCCGTGCAGGACGGCACGCAGGTCGCCGTGCTCGTGCCGACCACGCTGCTCGCGCAGCAGCACCTCGCGACGTTCACCGAGCGCATGACCGGGTTCCCCGTGACCATCAAGGGGCTCAGCCGCTTCACCTCGGACGCCGAGGCCAAGGAGATCCTCAAGGGTCTGGCCGACGGGACGGTCGACGTGGTGATCGGTACCCACCGACTGCTCGCGACCGGCGTGCGCTGGAAGAACCTCGGCCTTGTAATCGTGGACGAGGAGCAGCGCTTCGGCGTGGAACACAAGGAGCACATCACCTCCCTGCGCACCCACGTCGACGTGCTCACCATGTCCGCCACGCCGATCCCGCGCACGCTCGAGATGTCGCTGGCCGGCATCCGCGAGATGAGCCAGATCCTCACCCCGCCCGAGGAGCGCCTGCCCGTCCTCACGTACGTGGGCGCGTACTCGGACAAGCACGTGGCCGCCGCCATCCGGCGCGAGCTGCTGCGCGAGGGCCAGGTGTTCTACGTCCACAACCGCGTGCGGACCATCGACTCGACCGCCGCGAGAATCAGGGACCTCGTGCCCGAGGCGCGCGTCGTGGTGGCGCACGGGCAGATGGGGGAGGAGCAGCTCGAGCAGACCGTCGGCGGGTTCTGGAACCGCGAGTACGACGTGCTGGTGTGTACGACCATCGTCGAGACCGGCCTGGACATCTCCAACGCCAACACCCTCATCGTGGACCGCTCCGACCAGCTGGGCCTGTCGCAGATGCACCAGCTGCGCGGCCGCGTGGGCCGGTCCCGCGAGCGCGGGTACGCCTACTTCCTCTACGACCCGGAGAAGCCGCTCACCGAGACCGCCTACGACCGGCTCGCGACCATCGCGCAGAACAACGACCTCGGCGCGGGCATGGCCGTGGCGATGAAGGACCTCGAGCTGCGCGGCGCCGGCAACGTGCTGGGCGCCGAGCAGTCGGGCCACATCGCGGGCGTCGGGTTCGACCTCTACATCCGTCTCGTCGGCGAGGCGGTGGAGGCCTACCGCGCGATCGCCGACGGCGAGAAGGTCGAGACGCAGGAGGAGCTCGGCGAGATCCGCATCGAGCTTCCCGTCGACGCCTTCATCCCGCCCGACTACGTCGACGGCGACCGGCTGCGGCTCGAGGCCTACCGCAAGCTCTCGCAGGCCCGCGAGCCCGGCGACATCGACGCCGTGGTGGAAGAGCTGCTCGACCGGTACGGGCCCCTGCCGGTGGAGGCCCGCCGCGTGGTGTCGGTGGCGCGGCTGCGGCTCGTCGCGCAGAAGTACCGGGTCCGCGAGATCGTGTTGGCCGGCTCGCGCCTGCGCGTGGGGCCGCTCGACCTGCTGGACTCCCAGCAGATGCGGCTCAAGCGCATGTACCCGGCCGCGCAGTACCGGGCCACGCAGAAGACCGTGCTGCTGCCGCTGCCCAAGGCGGCCGGTGCCCGCGCGGGTGCGGGTGGGGAGAAGGCGCGCGACGACGAGATGCTGCAGTACGCCGCCGACTTCCTCACCGCGATGGCCGGCGACCCGGAGGGGTCGAACCCGGTGATCCAGCCCGAGACCGCGCCCGCCCGATGAGCTCCGGCGGCGGGGCGGGCTCCGGCGTCTCCGGGCGCGATTCCGCTCCGCCCGCGCGCGGCCACCATCGAGAAGACGGTTTCGCACACGGCCACTCGGCCGATGCGGGCGAAACTGTCTTCTCGACAACGGTCGGCGACCGAGCGGGCCGCCGGGCGGACGCGTCGGGCGACCGGCTGTCCGAGGCCGTCGCCGTGATGGCCCGCATCCGGCGCCACGGCCGGTGGGAGTCCGCCCAGACCCACGCCTCACTCCTGCCGTACCTCATCGAGGAGTCGTGGGAGCTGGTCGACGCGGTAGCGGACGGCGACCGCGATGAGCTCGTCTCCGAGCTCGGTGACCTGCTGCTCCAGGTGCTGTTCCACGCCGCGATCGGCGCCGAGCGCGCGGATGCGCCCTTCGACATCCAGGATGTCGCGGGCGCGCTGCTCGACAAGCTCCGCCGCCGCGCGCCGTACTGGTTCGACGACGACGCCGCCGCCGACGCCGCCCTCACAACGACCGGAGCCGACGACGACGAAGCCAGCGCCCGCGTCCCGTCCGCAGCGGATCTGGACGCGGACGAGCAGGACCGACTGTGGCAGCAGGCCAAGGCCGCCGAGCGCGTGGGCCGTCCGCCTCGTGGCGTGGTCGAGGGCATCTCGTGGGACATGCCGGCGTTGGCGCTGGGGCAGAAGGTGTTGTCGCGCGTCCGCTCCGCAGATATCCCGGACGATCTGGTGCCCGCCGAGATGCGGGTCGTGCACATCGACTCCGCCGGCCTGTTCCGCGACGCGGCATCTGACGCGGGCGGCTCCGGATCGGCGGAGGTCGAGTACCGGCAGGCGGTCCGGCGGTTCGCGGCCACCGTCCGCGTCGCCGAGTCGCGGCTCCCGGTGCCCGCCGCCGACGCCACGGACGCCGACTGGCGCGC
>NZ_JAALDU010000121.1 GCF_014145015.1 Dietzia sp. E1
CAACGCAGGGTGACACTAAAACATGTGGAAGTCAGGTCAGAACCCATGGATGTGTCTCCTTTCGACGGGCATGAGGCGCGAGCAGAGAGTGATCTCCGCTCACTTGGCCGAGAGTAACAGTGACTCTCGCCCTTCCGAACCGCTCGCGGACTGGTTTTTTCCTGGGGATCGCCCGGGGACGCGATGCCGTAAGCCGGCCCGGCGTCGGGAGCTGCGGGGACGCCGTATCCACAGGTCCGGCACTGCATCCACAGCTCCGGCGCTCACTGCGCCCGTCGCGGGACGCGCACCCCCGCGGGCGTGTGAGGGTGCCGGGCATGGATATCGCAGAGCCGATCTCGGGCACCCATCGCGACACCGTCATCCGCCGGGTGCTGCGCCTGGCACGGGACGGGGACCACCGCGCCCGCCGCGTCACGCTGCTGGGGCGACCGGGAGCCGTGCCGGACCGGGTCGGCATCGTCAGTCCGCACCGGGACGCCGACGGCGAGCTCGACGCCGCGGACCTCGTCGCGCAGGTCTACGCGATCGCGCACGAGTGCCCGTCCGTCACCGGCACGTACACGAACGGGTTCTGGGTCGGGGACGGTGGCGCGTCGTACCTGATGGATGCGGAGATGTACGAGAACGGCCACCCGGAACCGGACGACGCGCCCGACGAACACGACTAGGGTCGGCCGCAACGGAGCCCGTCGACGGGCTCATGGGAACGGCACAGTCAGTTCGAGGAGGCGCCATGACCGGATACTCGCACTCGCCGATGAACAGTGGGCCGTCGAAGGAGAACCGCCATCGGGTGGTCATCATCGGGTCGGGATTCGGCGGGCTCGCCGCCGCCCGGGCGCTGGAGAAGGCCGACGTCGACGTCACGCTCGTCGCCAGGACCGGCCACCACCTCTTCCAACCGCTGCTGTACCAGGTCGCGACGGGCATCCTGTCCGTCGGCGAGATCGCGCCCTCGACCCGGCTCGTGTTGAGGGACCAGAAGAACGTCACGGTCGCGCTGGGGGAGGTGGACCAGATCGACGTCGCCGCCCGGAGGGTGCACGCGACGGCCGGGCACGTCGACTTCGAGCTCGAGTACGACAGCCTCATCGTCGCCGCCGGGGCCAACCAGTCCTACTTCGGCAACGATCACTTCGAGCACTGGGCGCCGGGCATGAAGTCCATAGACGACGCGCTGGAGCTGCGGAGCCGCATCATGGGCTGCTTCGAGCAGGCCGAGGTGACGGACGACGAGGAGGAGCGACGCAGGCTGCTCACCTTTGTCGTCGTCGGCGCCGGCCCGACCGGGGTGGAGATGGCCGGGCAGATCGCCGAACTGGCGCGGCGGACCCTCAAGAACAGCTTCCGGCGGATCGACCCGCGCCGGGCCCGCGTCATCCTCCTCGACGCCGCCCCGGCCGTGCTTCCGCCGTTCGGCAACAGGCTCGGCAACGCCGCTCGTGCGCGCCTCGAGGAGATCGGCGTGGAGATCCAGCTCAACGCCATGGTCACCGACGTCGACTACTACGGTATCGAGGTCAAGGACCAGGACGGATCGCTGCGTCGCATCGACGCCACGTGCAAGATCTGGTCGGCCGGCGTCCAGGCGAGCCCGCTGGGCCGGATGCTCGCCGAGCAGACCGGCGCCGAGGTGGATCGCGCGGGGCGCGTGCTGGTGAACAAGGACCTCTCCCTGCCGGGCCGGCCCGAGATCTTCGTGATCGGCGACATGATCAACCTCGACAACCTGCCCGGCGTCTCGCCGGTCGCGATCCAGGGCGGCAAGTACGTCGCCAAGCAGATCGCCCGCGAGGTGGCGACGGGACGGTCGCCGGCCGCACGCCGCCCGTTCAAGTACTTCGACAAGGGATCCATGGCGACCGTGTCCCGCTACAGCGCGGTCGCCAAGATCGGCCCGTTCCAGCTGCAGGGCTTCATCGCCTGGGTCCTGTGGCTGGTCGTGCACCTGGCGTTCCTCATCGGTTTCCGGAACCGGGTCATCACCCTGCTGTCCTGGGGACTGCACATGGGCGACCATCGCTCGCACCTCAACTCCACGGCCCGGTGGGCGTACGGGCGACAGGCCCTCGCGCGCGCGGAGCAGTCCGCCGAGCGCGACACCGACCGCGCATCGGCGGACTGACTCCGCGTCCGGCGGGCGCAGCCGCCGACCGTCTCCAC
>NZ_JAALDU010000122.1 GCF_014145015.1 Dietzia sp. E1
GCCGGCGCGGGCCGGGCGGACCGGGTGGGGGAGCCCGCCCGGGATGGGACGCGGCCGAGCGTGGTGGCGCGGGTCGTGGTCGAGGGGGGTACGACGACGACGAGGTCGGCGGCGGCGACGCCCCGCGGACTCCGGAGGTGCCGAGAGGCGTGCCGATTCCCGCCCCCGGTGATCCGGTGCTGTGGCCCCAACGCGAGGCGGTGAAGGCGGCCCTGCAGTACCCGGGCCTGGCGGGCCCGTTGTTCGACTCGCTGCCGGACGAGTGCTACACCCACCCGGCGTACGCGGCGATCGCGGAGGCGCTGTCTCGGGCCGGGGGCTGTGCGGCCGGCAAGAGCGGCGTCAACTGGGTGGCCGAGGTGTCGCAGGGGCTGGAGGACGAGGGTCTGCGTCGTCTGGTCGGGGTGCTCGCGGTGGAGACGTTGCGCGTGTCGGAGGAGGCGTTGCCGCGGTACATCTCCGGGGTGCTCGCGCGTCTACAGGAGGTGTGGGTGTCGGGGCAGATCGCCGACCTCAAGTCCAAGGTGCAGCGGATGAGCCCGGCGGAGGACCCGGAGGGGTACTCGGCGCTCTTCGGTGATCTCGTGGCACTGGAGGAGTACCGGCGCGGCCTGCTGGAGCAGGCGGTCGGTGCCACACCGGACATCGCCTGACCTGCCGATTTGGTTCCTCGGCGTGGTCCGCACTAAGGTGGTTTCTCGGTATCCGGCACAGCAGCCGGAAGGCCGGTAGCAATCCCCCATAGCTCAATTGGCAGAGCATTCGACTGTTAATCGAAGGGTTATTGGTTCGAGTCCAATTGGGGGAGCTTCACCGAACAGGCCGGGAACTCCGTGTTCCCGGCCTGTTTCTGTAGCCCGGTGTCCGCGGTGCGTGTTCTCCCGCACCGGGCGGTCTCGGTGAGCACCGGTCCGAACCACCTCAGGAGTGAACAGCGCATGGCCCCCACGATCCGGATCGGAATCGCAGGCTACGGCAACCTCGGGCGCGGCGTGGAGTCCGCGCTCACGCAGAACCCCGACATGACGCTGGTGGGGGTGTACACCCGCCGCGCACCGGAGGACGTCCGGACCCTCGACCCGCGGACTCCGGTCTTCGCCTTCGACGACCTGGCGTCGGGCGCGGCCGAGGTCGATGTGCTCATCCTGTGCGGCGGTTCCAGGTCGGATCTGCCGGTGCAGTCGCCGCAGCTCGCGGCCCGGTTCAACATCGTCGACAGCTTCGACACGCACGCCCGCATCCCCGAGCACTTCGCGGCCGTGGACGCGCCCGCGCGCGCGGCGGGCACCACCGCGTTGATCTCCGCCGGCTGGGATCCCGGCATGTACTCGATCAACCGGGTGATGGGGGAGGCCCTGTTGCCGGAGGGGGACACGTACACCTTCTGGGGCCGCGGCCTGAGCCAGGGGCATTCCGACGCCGTGCGTCGGGTGCCCGGGGTGGCGGGCGCAGTGCAGTACACGGTGCCGAGCGAGGCCGCGATCGCGGCGGTCCGCGCCGGTGGTCGGCCCGCGTTGACCACGCGTGAGAAGCATGTGCGCGAGTGCTTCGTCGTCCTCGAAGAGGGGGCCGACCCCGACTCGGTCCGCGAGGCGATCGTGACGATGCCGGACTACTTCGTGGACTACGACACCTCCGTCACCTTCATCACCGCCGAGGAGCTCGCGCGCGACCACCGGGCGATGCCGCACGGCGGGTTCGTCATCCGGTCGGGGGTCTCCGGTGAGGGCAACACGCAGGGCATCGAGTACCGGCTCACCCTCGGGAGCAACCCGGAGTTCACGGCCGGGGTCCTGGTGGCGTACGCCCGGGCGGTGTACCGGCTCCACGCCGCCGGGCAGGTCGGCGCCCACACGGTCTTCGACGTGGCCCCCGGCCTGCTCTCGCCGAAGACCCCCGAGCAGTTGCGGGCCGGGTACCTGTAGCGCCGGGGGCGTCGACGGGATCAGTCGCGCCGGAGGACGCGGGCGTCGCCGATGTCGAAGCTCACCTCGAACCACCGAGAGGTGATCCGCCAGCCGTCGTCCGTGCGCGTCCACTCGTCGGTGTACTCGCCGAAGCACTCGTACGTCAGACCCGCGAGTTCCCCGGCGCCCAGGTGCAGGACCCGCGCGTAGGTGCGGCTCCGGGCGCGGTCCGGGCGCGGTCCGGGGTCGAGCTCGACGCGGTGGTTGCCCAGCAGGTGTTGTGACGGACCGCAGCCCCCGAGGTGGTCCCGCACCCGCTCGACGATCGCCTCCCTACCGGTCGCGCCGTAGCCCGTCGCGGACCGGGTGAACAGCGCCCCCAGCCGGTCCCAGTCGCGCGTGTCCAGTGCGCTCGCGACGTCCGCGAGCCGCTCGATGATCTGCTCCCTGTCGGTGGTCATGTACGGATCCTCGCATCAGGTGGCTCTACTCCTCCGCCATAGCGGAGATGCGGGCGAGAATCGCATCGGCGTGGTCGTAGATCTCGTCCAGGTCGGAGATGGGGATCTGGACCTCCTGGCGCTCCGCGTCGAAGACGCCGATTTTCCAGTTGGACGAATTGAAACGCAGTCTCGCGATCGGCTTACGGTTGTTGTCGTCGAAGAGGATCGCGCAATACGTCTTCGCGTCGCGCATCGTCACTCTCGACGCCGGGACCCGCTGCCGGGCTATCGCCCGGATGATCTGGTACGCCTCGGTCTCCTCCGGTGTCGTGTCGATGCCGTCGTCGGCTGCGGTCGTGTCGGGGTCCGCGGGTTGCGCGGCCGCGGGCGCGGTGATGTCCACTGTCGGCTCTTCGTCCAGATCCTGGGCAGTGCGGAGTCGGCGGTTCGCCTCGTCGCGGACGAACTGGGAGCCCGCGGTGGCCACGATGTCGCGGAAGAACTCGAGCACCTGCGCGGTCAACCTCTTGCTGGTCACGCGACTGGCGAAGTAGCGCACCCACTCATCCGACGGTTCCTTGAACTCCGCCGCCATGACCTTGCGGACCTCGGCGACGTACTTCAACTGCTCCGCGGAGGCGACGATGGTCTCGGCGTCGAACTTGCCCTTGGTGCACTTCTCGAGATGGGGGAAGATCCGCGCGTCGATGTCGGTGAGGTCCAGGGTCATGAACGGTTTCTCGTCCATTCGGTTCGCGGCGTCGAGCTGGGCGTAGAAGTGGTACACCTCGCCGTTCGTCAGGATCGCGAACTCGGTGTCCGTGACGTTGAAGTACCTCACGAGCTGGGTGGCGTGGTCGAGGCTCAGAGGAGACCCCACGGTCTTGCACTCGATCAGGAACCGGAAGTCGTCGCCGTCCTTGATCGCGTAGTCGACCTTCTCGCCCTTCTTCCGCCCGACATCCGCCACGTACTCGGGAATGACCTCGCGGGGATCGAAGATGTCATATCCCAGGACGTCCTGGATGAACGGGGCGATGAACGCGGTCTTCGTGGCCTCCTCGGTGGAGATGTGCGTCTTGAGGTCTCGGACCTTGGCCGCGAGATGGCGAACTGATTCTTCGATTGTCGGCACGGGGGCCTCCCAGCGTCGGGGCGGTGTGATCGGGACTAACTTAAGAGGGTTCCACCGATGTGGGCGGAGCATCGACGAATCCACGGATTCCGAATCGGTCCGTCGCGACACGAGCCCGCGCACCCGCGTCTCGGCGAAGCGCCCGAACCGGATCGCTACCCTGACGCCATGAGTCGTCCCGCAGCCCAGAGCGCCGTCGAGGTCACGCTGTCCACCGGCCGCGTCCGCGGGACCGACCTGGGGGACGTGGTCCGCTTCTACGGCATCCCGTACGCCGAGGACCCGGTCGGCGATCTGCGCTTCGCGGCCCCCGTCAGGCAGAGCCCCTGGACCGGGGTCCGTGACGCCACGCGTCCGGCGGCCACCGCGCAGCGCCTGCGCTTCGACCCGGATCCGGCGATCCCCGAGCCGATCGTCGCGGGCACGGACATCCTGCACGTGGACGTGTGGGCGCCTCCCGAGGGCGCCGGGCACCCGGTCCTGGTGTGGATCCACGGCGGCGGGTGGGAATCGGGGTCGTCGCATCAACCGTGGTTCGACGGGACCGCGTTCGCCCGGGCGGGAATCGTCGTGGTGTCCGTGGGCTACCGGCTGGGCGTCGAGGGGTTCACATCGTTCCCCGACGCTCCGGACAACCGCGGGGTGCGCGACTGGATCATGGCGCTGGAGTGGGTCCGCGACGAGATCGCGGCCTTCGGCGGTGACCCCGGACAGGTCACGGTGTCGGGCCAGTCGGCGGGCGGCGGTGCCGTGCTGTGCCTGCTGGCCTCGCCGGTGGCGACCGGGCTGTTCCACCGCGGGATCGCCTCGTCGCCGGCGGTGTTGCGGTCGCCGGCCGCGCAGGCCCCCAAGGGCGCGACGGCCGCCGAGTTGGCTGCGGGCGGCCGGGGCGCGGTCGACGAGTTCCACCGCCGGCTCCGCAGAGACAATCCGTTCCTCATGCCGTTCCGGCCGACCATCGGCGACGAGACCGTACCCGTGCCGCCGCTCGAGGGGATCGGGGAGGGGCCGGGGCTCGGGCTGCCGCTGCTCATCGGTTCCACGGCCACGGAGTTCGAGGGACTCGTCCGCGCGCTCCCGGGCCCCGCGCTGGTGCCGGGAGCGGCGATGATCCTGCGTTCGCAGGAGCTGCCCACGACGGGTCTGCGCGCGTTGGCCCGCCAGTCCTCAGGACGGTCTCTGCGTCGAGCGGTGGGGGCGGTCGTCGACGCGGCGACCATCCACTCGACGGTCGTGCGAGCCGCCGAGACCCGGATCGCGGCGGGCGGCCCGACGTGGGTGTACGACTTCCGGTGGGCGGCGGGCCGCGGCGCGGTGCACTGCGCGGACCTGCCCTTCTTCTGGTCCGTTCCCGAGGCCGCGAACGTGCGCGCGTTCCTCGACGCTCCCGTTCCGACGGACCTGGTCGCGGCCATGCACGGCTCGTGGGTGAGCTTCGTCCGCTCCGGCGACCCCGGTTCGCCGGCGTACGAGGCGCCCACGCGGCGGGTGCAGGTGTGGGACGAGCCGCCCGCGGTCGTGGACGACGGCCTGGCGGACGTCCGTGAGGTCTGGTGGCCGGAGGGCTCCATCTGACGCCTTGCTACGATTGCGCCGCGCGTGTGGGCGAGACGCCCGTCACGCGAGGGGCTATAGCTCAGTTGGTTAGAGCCGCGGACTCATAATCCGCTGGTCGCGGGTTCGAGCCCCGCTGGCCCCACCGCCGCCGGAGAACTCCCCCGGCGTCTGCCCGTACTCCCTGGTGAACGCGGCGACGAACGCGGAGGGGCTCGCGTAGCCGACCAGGTGCGCCGTCTCGGTGACCGACCGGTCGTGGAGGTAGGCCGCCGCGGCGCGCGATACCCGCTCACGAGAAGGCACGACTACCTTGAGTGGCGGTCGAGGCGGCCCCCGTCCGGCCGGCGGCGTCCCTGATTCTTCGGGCCGCCGCCGCCCCAGTCATCGCAGGTCGATCTCTCGACCGCACGAAGGGAGATCTCATGACACTGGACGCCCTCGACTCCGCGTCGGTCAGCTCAATCGCCGAGGAGGTCCGGTGAGTGGCGACCGTGCGAACCCCGGTCCGCGGGTCCGCGCCCACCAGAGTGACGGCCGCGGTACCGTCCGAGTGCCCTACCCGGTCGGCGTCCGTCCCGCCACGGTGATCCGACGGACCCGGCTCACCCCCCGCATGCTGCGGCTGACCCTCGCCGGGCCCGGGATCGAACGGTTGCACTCGTACGCCTGCGACGACCACCTCGGTGTGGTGTTCCCGCTGGAGGACGGCACCCGTAACGATCCGGTGTTCAACGCCGACCGGCAGATGCTGGACTGGACGCACCCTCTGCCCCCGATGCGCAAGTACACGATCCGACGGCACGATCCCGCCGCACGGGAGGTCGATCTCGACATCGTCCTGCATCCGGGAGGGCTGGCCTCCGATTGGGCGATGGGTGTGCAGCCGGGTGACGAGGTGGTGCTGGCCGGGCCACCCGGTTCATTGGCGTTCGCCCACACCTACGACCACTACATGTTCGCGATCGACACCACGGCTCTGCCCGCGCTCGGCCGGTGGCTCGACGAGGGCGACTGGATCGAGGAGCGAGGGGTGTCGGTCCGGGTGCTGGTGGACCACGACGATCGCGCCGAGACGGCGTACCCGCTGCGTCGACGCGACGGGGTCAGCGTGGAGTGGCTCCCGCGGACCGGTGGCTCACGGCTCGCGGAGACCGTCGCCGCCCTCGACGTCGTCGACCATGACCCCACCCGGGTGTTCCTGTTCGCCGCCGGTGAGGCGGGGGACATCGCACCTCTGCGACGTTGGGCCAAGCAACGGGGCGTGGCGTCCCTCGTCACCGGCTACTGGAAGCGTGGCGCGGTGAAGGTGGACCACGAGGACGAGGGTCACGCCGACGGCGAGCACCGCGAGCACGACGCGCACGCCGAGCACCACGACTGACGGCGAGGCGACGGCGGCGCGCCGAGGTCAGTAGGCCAGAGCCATCCTCATCGCGCCCACCGCCTCGGACAGCGCCGCCCTGGCGAGAGGGGTCGCGCCCACCGCGTTGACGAACGGGTGGACCAGCGTGGGGTGGCGCCGCAGCGATACCGGCACCCCGGCCTCGGCCATCCGGCGGGCGTACGCCTCGCCCTCGTCGCGCAGCGGATCGAACCCGCCCGTGGCGACGTGCGCGGGCGGCAGCCCCGAGAAGTCCGTGGCCAGCAGGGGAGACGCGCGGGGATCGAGCCGGTCGTCGTCCGAGCGGATGTAGGTGCGCTCGTACCAGTCCATGTTGCCGCGGGTGAGGAAGTACCCCTCGCCGAACAGTTCGTAGGAGCGGGTCCGGGCGGACATGTTCGTCGCCGGGACGAACAGCAGCTGGAAGTCCGGGGTCCTCTCGCCCGCGTCGCGGGTCTGCTGGCACACCACCGCGGCGAGGTTGCCGCCCGCGCTGTCGCCGCCCACCGCGATGCGCTGCGGGTCCACGCCGAGTTCGGCGGCGTGGTCGCGGACGTACCGGAACGCGGCCAGGGCGTCCTCGGCGGCGGTGGGGAAGAGGAACTCGGGCGCCATCCGGTAGTCCACGCTGAGGACCTTGAGGCGGCCGGTGTCGGCGATGTAGCGGCACGTCGCGTCGTGCGAGTCGATGCTGCCGAGCACCCACCCGCCGCCGTGGAAGTACACCAGGACCGGCAGCGCCTCGTCGCCGTCGACGGGCGAGTACAGGCGTGCGGGCAGGTCGACGCGGTCGGGATCGTCACCGCCGAGCGGGAGGACGATGTCGGTGACGACGGCGAGGTCGAGCTTCTTCCCCGAGACGGTGTAGGCCGACCTCTCGACGACGGAGCGCGCCCGCTCGAGGGTGAGGTCCTGGTATTCCCCCTCGGACATGAGCGAGATGACCCGGAGCCCGGCCTGGAAGTGCGGGTCGAGGACCTGTCCGTCGACGCGCCGGGGAGCACCTGCCACTGGGCGCAGCAGG
Source organism: Dietzia sp. E1 (assembly GCF_014145015.1). GTDB lineage: Bacteria > Actinomycetota > Actinomycetes > Mycobacteriales > Mycobacteriaceae > Dietzia > Dietzia cinnamea_A. Next base: position 7,448 of record NZ_JAALDU010000122.1, read on the forward strand.
GGGCCGGGCAGATATCCGGCGGCCGTCATGACGGCTTTGGTCAGTCGGTCGCCGAGCGACGGCGTGAAGGCACGGTGGCCGGACATTCCAGAGGGTGACAGTGCGGGGCGCATGGCCACATTGTGACGTGGAACGCGGGATGATCGATGGTGATTGGTCGAAGGAGCTGGTCATGCGTTCAGAAGACGACGACGTCATCCGGGTCGAGGCGCTGGTCAAGACGTTCGGGGGAGTGCGGGCCCTCGACGGGCTGGACCTGGAGGTCCGCCGTGGTGAGATCCACGGGTTCCTCGGTCCCAACGGCGCCGGCAAGTCCACCACCATCCGCGTCCTGCTGGGGCTCGTGCGCGCGGACTCCGGCACCGCGACCGTGTTCGGCGCCGACCCGTGGCGCGACGCCGTCCGGCTGCGCTCGCGGGTCGCCTACGTCCCCGGCGAGGTCACGCTGTGGCCGCGGCTCACGGGCGGCCAGTGCATCGACCTGGTGGGCCGGTCGCTGGGCGGGCTCCAGCCGGCCCGGCGCGACGAGCTCGTCGAGCGGTTCCGCCTCGACCCCACCAGGCGCACCCGCGACTACTCGAAGGGCAACCGGCAGAAGGTCTCGCTCATCGCCGCGCTGGCCTCCGGTGCCGACCTGCTCGTGCTGGACGAACCCACCTCCGGCCTGGACCCGCTCATGGAGCGGGTCTTCCAGGACTGCGTGCGCGAGGCCGTCGACGCGGGTGCGACCGTGCTGCTGTCCAGTCACATCATGGGGGAGGTCGAGGCGCTCGCCGACCGCGTGAGCATCATCCGCGACGGGCGGACCGTCAGCTCGGGCACGCTGGCCGATCTGCGGCGCCACACCACGACCGAGGTCCACGCCGTCACCGACACCGACCCGCGGGCGCTCGAGCGTGTGAGCGGCGTCGACGACTTGCGGATCGGCGACGCCGGCGACGGCCGGTTCGACATCCGCTGCCACGTCCCGGCGCCCGCGCTCGGGGAGGTCACCGGCATCCTCCACGCCGCCGGCGTCCACACCCTCACCGCGACCCCGCCCAGCCTCGACGACCTGTTCCTCAGCGCCTACTCCGGAGCCCGGTGATGAGCGCACCCCTCGCCGGCGCACGCCTGGCCGGTACCGGCCTGCTCAGCCGGATCGCGCTCCGGACCGGCTGGCCGGCGATGGTCGCCTGGGTCGTCGGGGCCGTCACACTGTTCCTCGCCACCGGACTGTCCATCGCCACGCTCTACGACACCCCGGAGGAGCTCGCCGCGTACAGCGCCTCCGTCGGCGAGACGATGGTCATGCTCACAGGTCGGGTGGCCGGCCTCGACACCCCGGGCGGAGTGGTGATGAACGAGTACTCGTTCCTCGTCGGCTTCGGGGTCCCGCTCATGGCGATCGCCCTGACCGCGCGCTCCACCCGGCGGGAGGAGGAGTCCGGACGATCCGAACTCCTCGTCGCGGGCGGGGTCGGCCGGCTCGCCCCGGTGGCGGCGGCCCTCGTCGTCGTCGCCGGGGTCTTCCTCGCACTGGGCGCCGGCCTCTGGGCCGCGACGCTGGCGCTCGACGTGGACCGCGGCGGCGC
>NZ_JAALDU010000123.1 GCF_014145015.1 Dietzia sp. E1
CGCCGCGCGGCCGTCGACCGACCGCGTGAACGCGACCACGTCCGCGGCGGCGGGGCCGTGCACGGGGAGCGGCACGTGTGCCCCGCCGGCGAGGTCCGCCGGGTGCGCGCGGCGGATCCGGAGCAGCTCCCTGACCAGCGTGAACTTCGGATGTCCGGCGCGGGCGACGGCGCCCGACCGCAGCGGGCCGTAGTCCACGAACCGCCGGTTGTCCGGGTCGACGAGCGAGTCCTCCCACACCTCGGTGCCCTGGTAGACGTCCGGGACGCCGGGGGAGAGCAGCTGCACGGCCTTGGCGACGAGTGCGTTGTCGCGCCCGGCCGGGGCGATGCGCTCGACGAACGGGCCGATGAGCACGGCGCCGGAGCCGAGGAGGGTGTCGATCCACTCGTGGGCGGCGGACTCGAACTCCGCGTCCTGGTCGGTCCATCTGGTGTGGACCGCGGCCTCCCGCAGGGCCTTGTCGGCGTAGGCGTGCAGGCGGGCGCGCAGCTCGTCGGTCGGCCCGCCCCTCTCCGGCCACACGCCCACGACGATCTGCAGCAGGAAGTAGCCGGCGTCCTCGGCCGGCGGGGGATGGGCCTCGAACACGCGGGAGACCAGGTCGGCCCACGCGTCGGGGACCTGCGAGAGCACCGAGATCCGGGCGCGGACGTCCTCACCGCGCTTGGTGTCGTGGGTGCTCAGCGCGGTCATGGCCAGCGGTGTGGCGCGGGCGCGTTCGGCCATCGCCAGGTGGAACGCCTCGACGGGCAGGCCCATCCGCCCGGGGGAGCCGCCGACCTCGTTGAGCGAGACGAGCCGCCCGAGCCGGTAGAACAGCCGGTCCTCCTCGGCCTTCGCGGTGGCGGCGCCGGTGACCTGCGCGAGCCGGGTGGAGGCCTCCCCGCCGCGGGCGAGTGCGCGGGCCACGAGCCGTAGTGCGGGCGCGAGCCCGGGCCGGTCGCGGCGCAGGCGATCGAGGATGGCCGGGAGGGTGCCCCGCAGGACGGGATAGTCGGCCCGGTAGAACGGCGTGTGCGCGATCACCGAGACCAGGGCCTCGCGGAGGTCGACCTCCTCGACGTCGTCGCTCGTCGATCCGCCGTGCCCGACGGCGGCCTCGCGGCGCACGGCGCGGGAGAGCCGGGCCAGTTCGGGGGCGAGGTCCTCGGCGACGATCTGCCTCTTGAGCTCGGCGGACCGGGCATGGACCTGCTCCTCGTCGCCCGGGGCGCCGCAGTACCGCGTGGCGAGCTCGGACAGTCGGGCCTCGCCGGCGGGGTCGACGAGAAGCTGGTCGATGAGCCGCAGCGCGTCGTAGCCGGTGGTGCCGTCGACCCCCATGGCGGGCTCGAGGATCTCGTCGGGCGCGAGGATCTTCTCCACCAGCACGAGCCGGTCCGGTCCGACGAGGTCGCGCAGCCGACGCGCGTAACCCACCGGGTCGGACAGCCCGTCCGGGTGGTCGACGCGGATGCCGTCGACGAGGTCCTCCTCGCACCAGCGACGCACCTCGGCGTGGGTGGCGTCGAAGACCTCGGGGTCCTCCTGGCGCAGTCCGGCCAGCCCGGTGACGGTGAAGAACCGCCGGTAGCCGAGCAGCGGCTCGCGCCAGTGGACGAGCCGGTAGTGCTGGCGGTCGTGGACCTGCTGCGCGGTGCCGTCCCCGGTCCCCGGGGCGACCGGGAAGCGGTGGTCGTAGAAGTGCAGCTCGGCCTCCCCGCTGGGGGAGTCGTCAGGGGCGACGACGACGAGGTCGGCCACGTCGTCCGGGGAGCCCAGGACGGGGATCGCGATCCTGCCGTCGGCCCCGTTGGCCTCCTCGGTGTCGAAGTCGAAGAAGCGGTGGTACGCCGAGTCGGGGCCCCGCCGCAGCGCGTCCCACCACCAGGGGTTGGCGGCCGGCTCGTCCACGCCGAGGTGGTTGGGCACGATGTCGGCGATCAGCCCCAGCCCGTGGACGCGGCACGCCGCGCGCAGGGACCTCAGGGCGTCGATCCCGCCCAGCTCGGGCGAGACCTCGGTGGGGTCGACGACGTCGTATCCGTGGGTCGAACCGGGCGTGGCGGTCAGGACGGGCGAGAGATACACCGCGCCCACCCCGAGGTCGGCGAGGTAGGGCACGAGGCCCTCCGCGTCGGCCAGGGTGAAGCCGCGGCCGTCGGGGTCGGAGGCGGGGGTGCGCAGCTGGAGGCGGTACGTGCTGGAGAGCACGTCGACCCGGGCCCGCAAGTCCGGTCCCGCGCCGTTCGCGGCGTAGCTCATCAGCGCAGCTTCCGGAGGACCGCCGTGCCGCGGCCGTCCACGACGAGGGTGCCGTCGGAGGGCAGGTCCCCGTTGTGGTCGCCGGCGGGCCGGGTGGTGTCCAGGACGATCTCCCACGCCTCGGCGTACTCCGGGCCGAGCAACGAGAAGTGGATGGGTTCGTGGTGGGCGTTGAACAGCATGAGGAACGAGTCGTCGATGATCCGCTGCCCACGCTCGTCCGGCTCGCGGATGCCCTCGCCGTTGAGGTAGACGGCCAGGGACTTGCCGAAGCCGGAGTCCCAGTCCTTGCTCGTCATCTCCGAGCCGTCGGGGGCGAACCACGCGATGTCCTGCGGGTCCTCCTCGCCGCGCACCGGGGTGCCGAAGAAGCGTCGACGCCGGAACACGGGGTGGTTCTTCCGCAGGTGGACGAGCTCGCGGGTGAAGGCGAGCAGGTCCTCCTGCTCCTCGTCGAGGTCCCAGTTCATCCACGACGTCTCGTTGTCCTGGCAGTAGACGTTGTTGTTGCCGTGCTGGGTGCGCGCGATCTCGTCACCGTGGGCGATCATCGGCGTGCCCTGCGAGAGGATGAGGGTCGTGAGCAGGTTGCGCTTCTGACGGCGGCGCAGGGCGAGGATCTCGGGGTCGTCGGTGGGCCCCTCGACGCCGCAGTTCCAGGAGCGGTTGTGGCTCTCGCCGTCGTTGTTGTCCTCCCCGTTGGCCTCGTTGTGTTTCTCGTTGTAGCTGACGAGGTCGTTGAGGGTGAAGCCGTCGTGTGCGGTGACGAAGTTGATCGACGCGGTGGGGCGCCTGCCGGTGGCCTCGTACAGGTCGGAGGAGCCGGTGAGGCGGGAGGCGAACTCGCCCAGGGTGGCGGGCTCGCCGCGCCAGAAGTCGCGCACCGTGTCGCGGAACTGGCCGTTCCACTCCGTCCACAGGGGCGGGAAGTTGCCCACCTGGTAGCCGCCCTCACCGACGTCCCACGGCTCGGCGATGAGCTTGACCTGGCTGACCACCGGGTCCTGCTGGACGAGGTCGAAGAACGAGGACAGCCGGTCGACCTCGTGCAGGCCGCGGGCCAGCGACGAGGCGAGGTCGAAGCGGAAGCCGTCGACGTGCATGTCGAGGATCCAGTACCGCAGCGAGTCCATGATGAGCTGCAGCGAGTGCGGGTGCCGGACGTTGAGGGTGTTACCGGTCCCCGTGTAGTCCATGTAGAACTGCTCGTCGCCCTCGACCAGGCGGTAGTAGGCCTGGTTGTCGATACCGCGGAAGCCGATGGTGGGCCCCAGGTGGTTGCCCTCGGCGGTGTGGTTGTAGACCACGTCGAGGATCACCTCGATGTTCGCCTCGTGGAAGGCCTTGACCATGGCCTTGAACTCGCTCACGGCGTCGCCGGGCTGGCGGGAGAAGGCGTACTCGTTGTGCGGGGCGAGGAACCCGAAGCTGTTGTAACCCCAGTAGTTGCGCAGGCCCTTGTCGATGAGCGGCTGGTCGTGCATGAACTGGTGCACCGGCATGAGCTCGATCGCGGTGACCCCCAGTTCGGTGAGGTAGTCGATGATCGCCGGGTGGCTCATGCCCGCATAGGTCCCGCGCATCTCGGCGGGGATGTCGGGGTGGGTGGCCGTCATACCCTTGACGTGCGCCTCGTAGATGATCGTGTTGTGGTACTCGTGGCCGGGCGCCCGGTCGTTGCCCCAGTCGAAGTAGGGGTTGATCACGACGGTGGTCATGGTGTGCCCGAGCGAGTCCTCGGTGTTGCGCTCGTCCGGGTTGTCGAGGTCGTAGCTGTGCAGGCTCGGGTGCCCGTCGAAGGTGCCTTCGAACGCCTTGCCGTACGGGTCGAGCAGCAACTTGGACGGGTCGCACCGCAGCCCGTTCTCCGGCTCGTACGGCCCGTGGACGCGGAATCCGTACCGCTGACCCGGGGTCACCCCGAACAGGTAGCAGTGCCAGATGTGGTAGTCGACCTCCTCGAGCTCCACGCGTTGTTCGCTGCCGTCGTCGTCGATCAGGCAGAGCTCGACGCGCTCCGCGACCTCGGAGAACAGGGAGAAGTTCGTGCCGGTGCCGTCGTAGGTGGCCCCCAGCGGGTAGGGGGTCCCCGGCCAGGCGCGGATGAGCTCCGGGGCGGCTTGCGTCACGTCGTCTTGGGTCACGCTGCCCAAGGGTAGTGCCTATCGGGGCCCGGCGACGTCCCCGCGCGTGGAGGTCCCGGTCACCACCAGCCGGTCGCGGGCCCCATCTGACGGGCCAGTTCGCCGGACGCGGAGCGCACCCAGGAGCCGGACAGGTGGTGCGAGTCGTGGTAGACGATCACGTTGCCCACCACGGCGGGGCAGACCTCGGGGTCGCACAGTCCGTCGGTGAGGTCGAGCAGACGCACGGAGTCGAGGCCGGCGCCGGCGAGCGCGGCGGGGTTGACGGGGGAGATGGAGCGCTCGCGCGGCATGCCGCACTCGGCCGGGGTGCCACCGTCGCCGAGGCAGTCGGAGGCGCGGATCGGGCCGCGGCCGCGGTTGAGCCACGGGGTGTCGCGGATGGCGATGACCCCGATGCCCTGCTCGCCGAGCGCGCGCCACAGGTCGACGTACTGGCGGGGGGTGACGTCGGGTCCGACCACGCCGACGGGGCGGGTGGCGGTGGTGAAGACGAAGTCCGGGTCCAGCCCGACGAGCGCCGCCAGCGCCTCGGGGGTCCACTCGGCGCAGCTCTCGTAGAGCTGCTCGCCGCCGTCGGAGACCGTGGCGTCCAGGGTGAGGGGGCAGCCCATCTTGAGCACGGTGACCACGCGGAAGCCGTAGTGCCGGCCGACCTCGTCGAGGCCGCTGATCCAGTGCTCGGCGTGGGAGCCGCCGGTGAGCGCGATGGTGCGCGGGGAGGTGACGTCGCCGTAGACGCACATCTCCACCTCGGACGACTCGAAGGTCGAGATGCAGCCGTCAATGGTGCTGGCGGGCAGGTCGTTGCCCACCTGGAGCAGGGAGGGGACGTACCCGACGTCGTCGGGCGCGGGGACGCCCTCGAGGAACGCCCGCGCGCCGGGGTGGTCCGGGTCGGTGAGGGAGTCGACGTAGGGCACGGCCGAGCGGGAACCGGAGGTGGCGCCCCACCAGCCGACGGTGGCCACGCTGGCGACGGCGGCGACGACGACGAGGACGCTCGCGCGGACGAACAGCCTCTGCTCCCGGGGCGAGCGGGTCGGGCCGCCCCGCAGACGGTCGCGGGCGGCGGCCGCCGGGGTGGTGCGCCCCCGGGCCCGGCTGGCCATCCGCACCGGTCGTTCGACGTACTTCTCCGTGAGGAGCGCCAGCACGATCGACACGGCGATGATCACCAGGCCGGAGATGAGCGTGATCTCGGCCTCGCGGTCGTAGGAGAGCCACAGGATGAGCAGCGGCCAGTGCCACAGGTAGAGCGAGTAGGAGATGTCCCCGAGGCGCCGGAACAGCCGGCCGGACAACAGCCAGGTGATCGGGTCCCGGGCCGGGGTGGCGCGCAGGCCGGGCGGGAGGTTGCCGCCGAGGATGATGAGGAGCGCACCGCCGATGGGGTACCAGGCCAGCGGGCCGGGGAAGTGGCCCGCGCCGTCGAAGAGGAAGCCGGTGCTCACCACCAGGAAGAGGCCGGCGGCGGTGGTGAGCAGGCGCAGGGGCCAGGGCAGGACGATCCCGGCCAGGACGATCGCCACCAGGCCGCCGACGAGCAGCTCCCACATGCGGGCGCCGGTGTCGTAGTAGTTCCACGGCTGGTTGGCGGACTGCCCGAGTACGGCCCACCACGCCGAGGTGGCGGTGCCCGCGGCCACGATGCCGACGAGGACCCACTTCGGGGTGCCGCGGCGGACGAGCCGGCGCCACAGCAGGCTCACGCCGAGGATCACCGCGAGGGCCACCAGGTAGAACTGGCCCTGGACGGACATCGACCACAGGTGCTGCAGCGGGGAGATGGTCGCGTCGGCGGCCGCGTAGTCCGAGGCGGTGAGCGCCAGCTCCCAGTTCTGGTAGTACAGCAGCGAGGCCAGGGTCTGCTCGAAGATCGCCGACCACTGGGTGGGCGGTTTGATGAGCACGGTGCCGAGGACGGTCGCGGCGACGGTCACCACCAGCGCCGGGTAGAGCCTGCGGACCAGGCGCTTGAGGTGTGGCAGCGGGTTGAGTGGCGTGTCCGGGTCACCGGCGCCGCGCAGGAGCGAGCCGAGGAAGAAGAACCCGGACAGGGTGAGGAACACGTCGACGCCGCCGGAGACGCGGCCCATCCAGACGTGGAACACCACGACCAGTGCGATCGCGAGGCCGCGCAGGCCGTCGATGTCGTGCCGGTAGGCCATCGTCCCGCGGCGCCGGGGGGCGGGCGCGGGAGTAGGGATGGAGGCCACTGGCTGGTACTTCCTGACGTCTCGTCCGGGGGTCGCGGATGGCCCGGCCCGGCATCCGGGCACCACGCCGGGCGGGGCGGAGCCGGGTCCGATTACACCACAGCGGGTCGGCGTCACCGCCGTTGGTACAGTCGGGCCACATGACCGGCCCGTCGTCGCCAGGTGTCGTGCGTTCGTCCGACCGTACGCCCGGCACCGCCCCACGCGCGGCGGGCACGCTCCTCGCCGTCGTCGCCCCGTTTCTCGCGGCTCTCACACTGTGGGCCGTCGCGGCCCCACGCTCCGAGCTGCTGTCCGTCGGCGACGGGCGCGGCCTGCGGCTGGCCGATTCGGGGGCGGACGGCGGCAGCCAGCTGCTCACGCTCGTCGTGCTCACCGGCTCCGCCACGGTGTGCGCGGTGCTCGTGCTCTGGCACCGCCATCCCCGCCTGCGGCGGC
>NZ_JAALDU010000124.1 GCF_014145015.1 Dietzia sp. E1
TCCTCGCCCACGGGCACGAGGCTGATCTTGCCGCGGTTGTCGATGTCGGCGATCTCGACCTGCATCTTGTCGCCGACGTTCACCACGTCCTCGACCTTGCCGACGCGCTTGCCGCCGCCGAGCTTCGAGATGTGGACCAGGCCGTCACGGCCCGGCAGCAGCGACAGGAACGCGCCGAAGGGCGCGGTCTTGACCACGGTGCCGAGGAACCGTTCGCCGACCTTGGGCAGCTGCGGGTTGGCGATGGCGTTGATCTTGTCGATCGCGGCCTGCGCCGACTCGCCGTCGGTGGCGCCGATGTACACGGTGCCGTCGTCCTCGATCGAGACGGACGCGCCGGTCTCCTCGGTGATCGAGTTGATCATCTTGCCCTTGGGCCCGATGACCTCGCCGATCTTGTCGACGGGGACCTTGATCGCGATGATGCGCGGCGCGAACGGGCTCAGCTCGTCCGGCTCGTCGATCGCCTCGGCCATCACGTCCAGGATGGTCAGGCGGGCCTCACGGGCCTGCGTGAGCGCACCGGCCAGGACCTCTGACGGGATGCCGTCGAGCTTCGTGTCCAGCTGCAGCGCGGTGACGAACATCCCGGTGCCGGCGACCTTGAAGTCCATGTCGCCGAACGCGTCCTCGGCACCGAGGATGTCGGTGAGGGCCACGTAGCGGGTCTCGCCGTCGACTTCGTCGGAGACGAGGCCCATCGCGATGCCGGCGACGGGCGCCTTGAGCGGCACGCCGGCGTTGAGCAGCGACAGCGTCGACGCACACACCGAGCCCATGGAGGTGGAACCGTTGGACCCGAGCGCCTCGGAGACCTGGCGGATGGCGTAGGGGAACTCTTCGACGCTGGGCAGCACCGGCATGAGGGCACGCTCGGCGAGCGCGCCGTGGCCGATCTCGCGACGCTTGGGCGAGCCCACGCGGCCGGTCTCACCGGTGGAGTACGGCGGGAAGTTGTAGTGGTGCATGTAGCGCTTGCTGGTCTCGGGCCCGAGCGAATCGATCTGCTGGGCCATCTTGACCATGTCGAGCGTCGTGACGCCCATGATCTGGGTTTCGCCGCGCTCGAACAGCGCGGATCCGTGGGCGCGCGGGATGACCTCGACTTCGGCGGACAGCGCGCGGATGTCGCGCACGCCGCGGCCGTCGATCCGGAAGTGGTCGGTGAGGATCCGCTGGCGGACGATCTTCTTGGTCAGCGACTTGAACGCGGCACCGATCTCGCCGAGGCGGTCGGCGAAGCGGTCGGCGAGCTCGTCGAGCACGGACGCCTTGAGCTCGTCGGTCGCGACCTCGCGCTCCTGCTTGTCCGCGATGCGCATGATCTCGGCGAGCTTGGTCTCCGCGACCTCGGCGACGGCGGCGTACGCGTCGTCCGCGTACGGCGGGAACAGCGGGAACTCGCGCGGCGTCCCGGGCGCGGCGGTGGCCAGCGCCTGCTGGGCGGCGCACAGCTCCGCGATGAACGGCTTGGCGGCCTCGAGCCCCTGGGCGACGACCTCCTCGGTGGGCGCCTGTGCGCCGCCGGCGATCTTCTCGATGACGTTGTCGGTGGCCTCGGCCTCGACCATCATGATCGCGACGTCCGCGTCGTCACCCGAGCCGACGACACGGCCGGCGACGACCATGTCGAACACGGCCCCCTCAAGCTGCTCGGAGGTCGGGAACGCGACCCACTGGCCGGCCGGGTCGGCGGCCGTGGGGATGAGCGCGACGCGCACGCCGCCGACGGGGCCCGAGAAGGGCAGCCCGGACAGCTGGGTGGACGCGGAGGCGGCGTTGATGGCCACCACGTCGTAGAGGTCCTTGGGATCGAGGCTCATGACGGTCACGACGACCTGGACCTCGTTGCGGACACCGTCCGCGAAGGTCGGGCGCAGCGGCCGGTCGATGAGACGGCAGGTGAGGATCGCGTCGGTGCTGGGGCGACCCTCACGACGGAAGAACGAGCCGGGGATGCGGCCGGCGGCGTACATCCGCTCCTCGACGTCCACCGTCAGGGGGAAGAAGTCGAAGTGGTCCTTGGGGTGCTTGCCCGCGGTGGTGGCGGACAGCAGCATCGTGTCGTCGTCGAGGTAGGCGACGACCGAGCCGGCGGCCTGCTTGGCCAGCCGGCCGGTCTCGAAACGGACCTCGCGGCGGCCGAAGTCGCCGTTGTCGATGGTCGCGACGGATTCGAAGACGCCGTCCTCGATCTCGACGGCCGTGATCTGTGACATGTGTTTCCTGTCGTATCGGGGGTGATGGGGCCTCGCGGCGGATCCGGGTCCGCCGGGGCCGCCGGTCACGTGTCAAGGGGGTCCCGGTACGACCTCGGTCTTCGATCGAAGCGGCCGGAACGGCACTCACGCGGCTCTCAACGACCCCGCGTGCGTCGGGTTCCGGCGGCCACTACCGAGGACCGCCAATCGGACCTGTCGACCACCCCGGCACGTGCGCACCGGCTGCACCTGAGGCTATCAGGGATAAACGCCCGGGTCACCGGGGCGCGCGGGCACCGCCCGTTACCTTTATTGAACCTCCGGTGGTCGGAGGT
>NZ_JAALDU010000125.1 GCF_014145015.1 Dietzia sp. E1
GTGGGCTCGGCCCCCGCGCGAGCGTCGGGCCCGCTCCCCGCATCGGCGCTGGCGTCAGGCCCGGCGTCGGCCCCGGCCTCGGCGCACCGTGCGCAGACGCCGAACAGCTCGACCGTGTGACTGACTTCGGTGAACCCGTGGGCCCGGCCCGCGCGGTGGGCCCACACCTCGACCCCCGGTTCCTCGACCTCCACGGTGAACCCACAGATCCGGCACACCAGGTGATGGTGGTGCGAGTCGGAGCACTTGCGGAAGATCAGCTCTCCGGAGTCGGTGCGCAACACGTCGACCGCGCCGGCGTCGGCCATCGACTGCAGGGTCCGGTACACGGTGGTGAGCCCGATTGTGTCGCCTCGATCGCGCAGCTCGGCGTGCAGGTCCTGCGCCGAACGGAAACCTTTGGACTCGTCGAGGAGACCCGAGATCGCGCTGCGCTGCCGGGTGGAGCGCACGCCGATGGGCCTGCGGGAAGAGGTCATGGCCCTACTGCTCCCCGGCGTGCCCGACGGCCGCCTCGACGATGTTGAGCATGTGCCCGTCGAGCAGCTCGTACCGCATCTCGCGTCCCTGCCGGTGGGACGAGACCACGCCCGAGGACTTGAGCACACGCAGGTGCTGGCTCACCAGTGGCTGGGCCACCCCGAGCGCGTCGACGAGCTCGTGGACGCACCGCGGCCCCTCCCGCAGCTGCAGGACGATCGCGATGCGCAGCGGCGCGGACAGGGCCCGCAGGAGTTCCCCCGCCGCGGACACCACACGGTCGGGCGGGAGGGGGACCGGGGCGGCCCGGTGGTCGGAGTCGTGGACGTCCGCGACCGGTTGGGGACCGGTCGATCGGGGTCCGGGTGCCATCGTCTCCACCTTCCGGGCTCGAGGTCGTTCTCGGTCGCCGCCGGCGCCGTGTCGGGTAGGGGACCCCAGTATCCCAGACCCGGGGGGTCGACCGGATACCCTGGTGAGAAGTGCCCGGGCGCAGGCCCGCGCCGAGGTGGTCCACTCCGACACCTCCGCCAACCGACTCATCAGAGGGAGAACCCCCGACGTGGCATCCTCAGCTTCCGTCATCGACACCGTCGTCAATCTCTGCAAGCGCCGGGGACTGGTGTACCAGTGTGGCGAGATCTACGGCGGGACGCGCTCGGCGTGGGATTACGGCCCCCTGGGCGTGGAGCTCAAGGACAACATCAAGAAGCAGTGGTGGCGCACGTTCGTCACGGGCCGCGAGGACGTCGTGGGCCTGGACTCGTCGATCATCCTGCCCCGCCAGGTGTGGCAGGCCTCAGGCCACGTCGAGACCTTCACGGACCCGCTGGTGGAGTGCCGCAACTGCCACACCCGCCTGCGTCAGGACCACCTGCAGGAGGCGTACGCCGCCAAGAAGAAGCTCGACTCGGTGGCCGACGCCCCGATGACCGAGATCGCGTGCCCCAACTGCGGCACCAAGGGACAGTGGACCGATCCGCAGCTGTTCTCCGGCCTGATGAAGACGTTCCTGGGCCCCGTGGACAACGAGACCGGCCTGCACTACCTGCGTCCGGAGACCGCGCAGGGCATCTTCATCAACTACAAGAACGTCATGACCACGGCCCGGCGGAAGCCGCCGTTCGGCATCGGTCAGATCGGCAAGGCGTTCCGCAACGAGATCACCCCCGGCAACTTCATCTTCCGCACCCGCGAGTTCGAGCAGATGGAGATCGAGTTCTTCGTCAAGCCCGACGAGGCCGACGAGTGGTTCAAGCGCTGGGTCGAGGACTGCTGGGACTGGTTCGTCGACCTGGGCATCGACCCGGAGAACATGCGCCGCTTCGACGTCCCCGACGACGAGCGCGCGCACTACTCGGCGGGCACCATCGACTTCGAGTACAAGTTCGGGTTCTCCGGAAACGAGTGGGGCGAGCTCATGGGCGTCGCCAACCGCACCGACTACGACCTGACCCAGCACCAGACCCACTCCGGCGAGGACCTGCAGTACTTCGACCAGGCCTCGGGCGAGAAGTACGTGCCCTACGTCATCGAGCCGAGCTTCGGTCTGACCCGGTCGCTCATGGCGTTCCTCATCGACGCCTACACCGAGGACGAGGCCCCCAACGCCAAGGGCGGCGTCGACACCCGGACGGTGCTCAAGCTGGACCGCCGTCTCGCCCCGATCAAGGCCGCGGTGCTGCCGCTGTCGCGCAACGCCGACCTGTCTCCCAAGGCCCGCGACCTGGCGGCCCAGCTGCGCAAGAACTGGAACGTCGACTTCGACGACGCGCAGGCGATCGGCCGTCGCTACCGTCGCCACGACGAGATCGGCACCCCGTTCTGCATCACCGTGGACTTCGACACGCTCGAGGACCAGGCCGTCACGATCCGCGAGCGCGACACCATGGCGCAGGAGCGGGTGGCCATCGACCAGGTGGAGGGCTACCTCGCCCAGCGCCTGATCGGGTGCTGACGGGCGCCCCTGGCACACTGGTCGGGTGAGAAGTTCCGGGTCCCCGCTCCGCGCGGTGTCCAGGGCCGTCAGCTGGGTCCTGACCATCGCACTGCTGTTGTGCCTGGTCATCCCCGGGTTCATCGCGTTCCGCGTCTGGCACGTCGCGCGAATCGATGACCGCACGCCGGCGGACGCGATCGTCGTGCTGGGGGCCGCCCAGTACAACGGCGTACCGACCCCGGTGTTCCAGGCGCGACTCGAACACGCGGCCCTGCTGTACGACGAGGGGGTCGCGCCGCAGATCATCACGGTCGGCGGTGGTCAGCCCGGTGACCTGTACACCGAGGCCGGGTCCGGCCGGGCCTATCTGACCCGGCTGGGAGTGCCCCCCGAGGCCGTCCTGGCGGTGGAGACCGGCACGAACACCGAGGGCAGCCTCGACGCCGTGGCCCAGACGGTGCGGGATCAGGGCGGACAGTCGGTGGTGTTGGTCAGCGACCCCACGCACTCGTACCGCTCGCGGATGATGGCCCGCGATGCCGGACTGGACGCGTGGACCTCACCGACCCGGCACGGGCCGGCGGTGTGGACCCGCGAGAACCAGATCATGAGCATCATCCGGGAGACCGGCGCGGTGCTCTGGTACCAGTACCACCGGATCGTCGGTAGCGATGTGGACTTCCCGGGATGAGCCGGCGACCCGGGGACGACGGGGGCGGCGACGCCCGGAGGGGACGGGCATGACGGGTTACGCGTACGAGGCGGCGGACGCCGAGCGGCGCGTGGACGAGGGGGCGGGACGTGCCAGGGGCAAGGCCAGTGAGCGCAGCCCGTTCGACCGCGACCGCGCCCGCGTCCTGCACTCGGCGGCACTGCGACGACTCGCCGACAAGACCCAGGTGGTGGGCCCCGGTGACGGGGACACCCCGCGCACCCGGCTCACTCATTCGCTCGAGGTGGCGCAGATCTCGCGCAGCATCGCCGCGGGCCTGGGCTGCGACCCGGATCTGGCGGACCTCGCGGGTCTGAGTCACGACATCGGCCATCCCCCCTACGGCCACAACGGCGAGCGTGCTCTGGACGAGGTCGCCCGCTCCTTCGGCGGTTACGAGGGCAACGCGCAGACCGTGCGGATCCTGTCCCGGCTCGAGCCCAAGGTCGTGGACGCCGACGGTCGGGGGGTGGGGCTGAACCTCACCCGCGCAGCCCTCGACGCCGCCACCAAGTACCCGTGGCTGCCGCGCGAGGGGACGCGGAAGTTCGGTGCCTACGCCGACGACGCGGACACCCTCGCCTGGATCCGGCAGGGCGCGCCCGGGGACACCCGGTGTCTGGAGGCCCAGATCATGGACTTCTCCGACGACGTGGCCTACTCGGTGCACGACGTGGAGGACGCGATCGTCGCCGGCCGCCTCGACCTGCGGTCGCTGACGGACCGGTCGGAGGTCGCCGCGCTCGCCGAGCTGGGGGCGGCCGAGTTCCGCGGCCCGGACGCCGACCAGTTGGAGCGGGCCGCCGGGCGCCTGGGCTCGCTCGAGGTGGTCCGTGCGGTCCAGCCGTTCGACGAGAGCTTCGCCGGGTTCGTCGCGCTCAAGGCCCTCACCAGCGAGCTGGTCGGCCGGTTCGTCATGCCCGCCATCCACGCGACCCGCGAGGTGCACGGCGCGAAGCCGCACGGTCGCTACAGCGCCGATCTCGAGGTGCCGGTCGAGGTCGAGGCCGAGGTCGTCATGCTCAAGACGATGGCCGTCCGCTACGTGATGAGCGATCCGGGCCACCGCCTGAGGCAGGACCGGCAGCGCGACCGGATCCATCGGGTCGCGGAGTTCCTGGCGCAGTCCGCGCCGGCGGGACTCGATCCGGTGCTGCGGCCGCTGTGGGATGCGGCCCCCGACGACGCCGCGCGCATGCGGGTCATCGTCGATCAGATCGCCCTGTACACCGAGAGCCGCCTCGAGCGGGTCGACCGCGCCAGCGCCGGCATCCAGGCCGCCTGGGGCTGATCCCGGGATCCGCGGCTGCCGCCCGGCGGGGGCGGCTACCGACCGGGGCGGGGCACCCGTCGGTCAGCCGACCGCGCGTGCGACCTCGCCGACCAGCCGGTCGACGCCCACCTCGTCGAGGCTCGAGCCGGGGGTGAAACCCGTGCGCACCACCACGAGATCGGCCGAGGGGACCACCACGACGTACTGCCCGTCGTGACCGGACGCCCAGTAGGCATCGGCCGGCATGCGGTCGAACCGGAGCGGGCCACCGTCATCGGCCCGGTTGAGCCACCACTGGGCGCCGTAGGGCTCGGGTTCGCCGCCCGCCGCGACGCCCGTGGTCGCGTAGTCCATCCACCCCTCTGGCAGGAGCCGCTGTCCGTCCACCTCGCCGTCGTCCATCACGAACTGACCGAACCGCGCCCAGTCACGGGGACTCGCCCACAGGTACGAGCTGCACACGGACCCGCCGGACGCGTCGGCCTCGAGGACGGCGCTGCGCATGCCCAGCGGGCGGAACAGCAACTCCTCGGCCATCTCGGGTCCCATCCCGGTGCGCTCGTGCAGGAGGTCGCAGAGGATGTTGGTGGTTCCGGAGGAGTACTGGCGGTACTTACCCGGGGTGTGGGCGGGCGGCCGGGACGCGGCGTAGGCGGCCATGTCCGGCTCGAGGTAGAGCATCCGGGTGACCGGGGTGCCGAGGTCGTACTCCTCGTCCCACTCGAGGCCGGAGGTCATGCGCAACAGGTGGTCGAGCGAGATCCCCGCCCGCTCGTCGGTCCACTCGGGGCGGAGCGCGGCGGTGGCGGGGTCGAGGTCGGCGTCGGGGAACTCGCGCTGTGC
>NZ_JAALDU010000126.1 GCF_014145015.1 Dietzia sp. E1
GGACTTCTACGAGCGGCTCGCGGGCTGGGTGGCCCCGGGCGGCACGCTGTTCATCGTGGGGCACCTCCACCACGGAGAGCGCGGAGCGCACGGCCACCACGGCGCCGCGGGGCATCCCCACCACGGCGCCCACCCGCCGGCCGAGGCTAGTGCGACCGCCGCCGGGATCACCTCGGTGCTCGGGCGGGACCGGTGGCGGATCGACACCGCGCTCGAGTGCTCACGCGAGATGGCCGGGCGCGGCGGCGCCGCGGTGACCGTGCACGATGTCGTCGTCAGGGCCACCCGGAGGACGTGACCGCCGGCGCGTACCTCACCCGCCGGCGGGGCGGGTGAGGTAACTGTTCTCACATGCCCCGCGTCATCCCCGCTCACCCCGTCTACGGCCATCCCTCCGAGGAGAGGGTCGTCGACCTGCTCCGGGACCAGCTGGCCGACGACTGCCTCGTCGTGGTGGGGCAGCGGGTGTCGACGGCGGAGAAGGAGCACGAGGTCGACGCCCTCGTCGCGATGCCCGGTGCCGGGATCGTGGCCATCGAGATCAAGTCCGGGCAGATCACCGTCGAGGACGGACGCTGGGTGCAGGGCAGTGGCGGCAAGCAGTTCACGATCGACCCGGTGACGCAGTGCCGCGAGGCGCTGTACGCCCTGCGTGGTTACGTCAGCGAGGACCCACGCTGGCCGCGACAACACCAGCGCTGGACCCACCTGCTCGTCTTCCCCAACGCCTCGATCCCCGGCGACTTCGCGCTGCCGCAGATCAGCCGCGACCGGATCGTGGACCGGGACCAACTCGATCAACTCGCGTCGGTCGCGCACCGGGTCGCGCGGGAGTCCGGACCGGCCGACCGCCCGTTCCTCGCCGCGGACACGGTCGACAGACTGGCCGAGATCCTCGGCGGTCGCGGGTTGCCGCAGCGCGACGTGGTGGCGCGTGCCGCGGAGAACGCCGACATCGCCGACGCGCTCACCCGCGAACAGTCGGTGCTGCTGCGCGCGTTCGACGCCCTCCCGCGCGTCGAGATCCGCGGCGGCGCCGGGAGCGGCAAGACCTACCTCGCTCTCGAGCAGGCCCGCCGGCTGTCGCGAGACGGGCAGCGGGTGGCATTGATCTGCTATTCCCACGGCCTGGCCAGCTACCTCAGGCGCGTCACCAACGGATGGAAGCGGCGCGAACGGCCCGCCTACGTCGGGGAGTTCCACGCCCTCGGTGTGGAATGGGGCGCCCCGGCGGGGCCCGACGAGCGCATCCGGTCCGCCGAGTCGGTGAGGTGGTGGGAGGAGGAGCTCCCGCGGTTGATGTCCGAGCTGGCCGACGGGCTGCCCGGCGGCCGGCGTTTCGACGCCGTGATCGTGGACGAGGCCCAGGACTTCGCCGACAGCTGGTGGCAGCCCGTGATCGGGGCTCTGCGCGACCGGGAGAACGGTCGCCTCATGATCGTCGGTGACGTCGGGCAGAGCGTCTTCCAGCGGGCGGGTCGACCGCCCGTGGACCTCGTGCCCCTCGTGCTGGATCACAACCTCCGCAACACCCGGCAGATCGCCAGCGCGTTCCTCCCGCTCGTCGGACACCGCATGGAGCTGCGGGGAGGGTCCGGCCCCGCGGTGCGGTACGTCGACGTCCCGGAGGGGGCCGACCCGATCGCGGTGGGAGACGACGAGGCCATGCGGCTGCTCGACGAGGGCTGGGAGCCCGGTGACGTCGCCCTGCTGACGATCGGCTCACGCCACCCGATGCAGGTGGAGCTGCAGGAGGACGGCAACGACGCCTACTGGGAGACGTTCTGGAGCGGAGAGGACATCTTCTACGGACATGTCCTGGGCTTCAAGGGACTCGAGCGGCGGGCGGTTGTGCTGGTGTGCAACGGGTACGAGGGCATCGACCGCCTCCGCGAACGCATCTACGTGGGTCTGTCGAGGGCGACCGACGTGCTCGTCGTGGTGGGGGAGATCGACTGCTGAGTCAGGTGCCCCGGATACACGCCACCGCCCCGACCTCGTGAGAGGCCGGGGCGGCGGGATGAGTCGACACCGCGCGTCGGTGCGAGGCGGGAGGTCAGCTCCCGAGGTCGGACGAGCCCTCGACGATCTCGGCCTGCTCGGTGCGCTGGGTGCCGTGCGAGACGGCGATCTTGCGCGGCTGCGCCTCCTCGGCCACCGGGATCACCAGCCGGAGGACACCGTCGGTGTAGTCGGCCTCGATCTTGTCGGTGGCCAGGCCCTTGCCCAGAGCGAGTTGGCGGGCGAACGCGCCCGACTGGCGCTCGTGCATGAGCCACTGGCCGTCGCCGTCGATCGGGGAGCGACGCTCGGCCCGCACGGTCAGCGTGCGGTCCTCCACGTCGATGTCGATGCTCGCCGGATCGACGCCGGGCATGTCGATGAGGCCGATGAAGCGGTCACCCTCGCGGTAGAGGTCCATCGGCAGGGAGGTCGAGGCGGTCGCGCTGCGCAGCCCCTCGCCCAGGAGGCGGTCGAGCTCACGGAACGGATCAAAGCGGTTGCTGGTGGCCATCGCAGGTCTCCTTCAGGACTGATCGGGGAGCGCCCGGTCTCTCCGGGATCGCACCTCGTCCAACGGAGTCCATGCGTTGAGTATTCCCGACTCATCTTTCCTTGCTCGAGGCAGTCAGGTGGCGGGTGACGAACTCGTCCTCGGTGCACGGTCGGCTGATCCCGAATCCCTGAGCGAGAGCGATCCCCTCCCGGCTGACCACGTCGAGCACCCCGGACGAGCCGACGTGTTCGGCCACCGCCTGCATGCCCAGCTCGGCGGCGAGGTCGACGATGGAACGCACGATCGTGCAGTCGGTCTCGGACGTGTCCAGTTCGGCGACGAACTCCCCGTCGATCTTGGCGAAGTCGAACAGCAGGTGCCGCAGGTAGAGCAACGAGGCGAACCCGGTGCCGAAGTCGTCCAGTGCCAGGCTGACTCCGGCTGCGCGCAGTCGCTGCGCCAACGATCGCGCCGCGGAGACGTCGTTCACGGGCGAGGTCTCGGTCAGTCGGCCTCGAGCGCGCGCTCGAGCCGGTTCTTCCACTCCACCCGGGTGCGGATGCGCTGACGGGGCCCCTCGCTCCGACCCACGACCATCACGCCGTCACGTCCCGTGTTCTTGACGTCGTACATCAGCCGGTCGGCCGCGACGACCGGATCCACACCCTGCTCGTCGGCCGCCTCGAGCGCGGCCCCTCCGATCGACACGCTGAGCTTCCGCTTCGCGCCGTCCAGAGACCGCGCGTAGTCACGCACCTGCTCGACGAGTAGGTCGGCGACGGCTCGCACCCGGTCACGGTCGGCGCGGGGCATCGGGATCGCGAACTCGTCCCCTCCCAGCCGGGTGATGAGATCCGACGGGCCCGTGGACGCGGCGAGGATCGAGGCGACGCACTTGAGGATCTCGTCTCCCGCGGCGTGACCGAACGTGTCGTTGATGTCCTTGAACCCGTCGAGGTCGAGGACCAGCACCCCGCCGCCCCGGCCGTCCAGCCGATGCTTGCCGTGGTGGCGGATCAGTTCACGTTCGAACCGGCGCCGGTTGAGCAGGCCGGTCAGCGGATCGCTCTCCGCCAGCATCTCGAGCTCGCGCATCACCCGGTGGTGATCGGTCACATCGCGGATCAGCAGGAGCGCCCGGTCCGGGTTCTCCCCGCCGTCCGGGACGAGCGGCGAAGCGCTCAGCTCGAATGCCCGTTCCTCTCCGGAGGCGTCGGCGTGCAGGAAGTTCTGGGCCCTCACCGTCTCTCCACGCAGGGCCCGTGCCGATGGGATGTCCTCCGCGGGGATCCGTGTCCACTGTTCGTCCTGTGGCATGATCACGCGCTGTCGACCGTCCTCGCCCGTAGGTCACGCCGCCGGCGTTCAGTGCGGTGGCGTCTCCGTCGGCGGTGACCGTGACCAGCGCGTCCGGGATGGTCTCGGTGACGGCCCGCAACTCCACCGCGCGGTGCTCCGCGGTGGCCGCGACCCCGGTGAGATCGTCGTTGAGCCGGACGAACTCGTTGACCGCGGTCGCCACCACCAGAGAGATGAGGGACGCGACGATCATCACCAGGTAGAGGCGGACCGTCACCGACACGGGGTCGAACTCGACGCCGAGCATCGAGCCCGACGTGACCCAGGCCAGTAGCGAGATCAGTACGACGGTGTACATGGAGTGGACCGCGGCGACCGCGGTGGTGGAGCGCACGCCGCTCCAGAAGAGCGGCAGCAGGATCAGGAGGGCCAGCGGCAGGTACGGGCTCAACAAAAAGGCGATCACGCCGGTCACGGTGGTCGCGCCGTACGCGACGGCCACGTCGAGCACCGACGCCCGGCGCCGTTCCCCCCGGCGCCAGAGCAGCGCGAGCCCGGTCCCCGTCACCCACAGGACGTTGGCGAGGTTGCGCAGCACCCACACGACACCCTCGGTGAACGCCGGGGCGGTCCCGTCCAGGGTCAGGGCGACCGCCGCGACCGTCCACCCCACCGCCGCACCGACGAACGCCGCGGTGAACAGGCGTAAGACGTCGTAGGGGGTCGCCAGCCGGCCGATGTTCTCGCGGACTGACCGCTCGACCGGCGCCCGCTCGTACCGGGTGAGACTGTCTACGCCCCGACCCACCGGGACCAGTGCGAGGGCCACCCAGCGTGTGATGACCCCCGCGATGAGATTGGCCAACGCCAGGACGAATGACTCGGACCATCCGAGGCCCGTCCAGACGGTCATCACGGTGAGCACCACGGTCGTCACCACGACGTAGGCGCAGTACTCCGCGCGGTCGCGCAGGACGAGCGCCCACAGGGCGATCACGCCCGCGACGGGCCAGTGCAGTGAGACGCCGGACTCCTGGAGCTCACCGAGACGCCCGAAGGCCGTGGCCACGAGCAGGACGACGGCGAACACCGCCGAGCGGCGCGGGGTCGTCCACGACTGCATCGGCCAATGTTGACAGCGCCCCGCCGTTCGAGGAGGTGAACCGATCCGGTCCCGCCCTTCCCGGCGACGGTCACCGATTCTCCAGGGCCACCCGGAAGTCGACGGTGCCGTCCGGCGCGACCGTGACGAATCCCAGGCTGGGGGGTTCCACCCCCAGGTCGGTCCACGTCACCGGGATCGCACCGGAGGCGATGATCTGACCGCCCGACCGGAGCACCGTCACCTCGACGGGCGTCCGGACGGTGGTGCCCTTGACGGTGAGGTCGACCTGCATCGGCACGGTCGCGGTGGTGCCGTCGTCGGGCACGGCGCCCAGGTCGACGGGATCGGCCACCTCGAGGGTCGAAACGGGGTGCCCGGCCACGTCGAGGATGTCGGCCGAGCGGGCCATCTCGTCGCGCGCGCCGATGTCGGTGGACAGGCCGCCCATGTCCACCTCGAAACGGCCCGTCTCGAGCACGCCCTCCGCGATCACGGCCTCGCCGCTCACCTTGTTCGTCGTGCCGACGACCGTCACCGGCTCGCCGCGGAGCATCTCGTCCACGGTGTACCCGGCGACGGTGCCGTTGGGCGGGATGCCGGGCACGACGACCCAGGTGCCGTCGAGGTCGGTCGCCGCGGCGTCGGCGGCCTCGACGTCGATCACCGTCGGCGCGGTGTCATCACCGCCGCGAGCGGCCTTGTAGACGAACGGTGCGGCGAGGACGACGACGAGGACGACGGCGAGGGCACCGACCACCCACAGGAGTTTCCGCATGCCGACGAGCATAGAAAGCGGGGGCCGCGGAAGGATGAGCGCCGGCTGACAATCCGTGCGCGGCGTGTGCGTGGGTCGCACGACCCGCCCGGCGGTCACCCGGGCAGGTGGCCCGAGTCGCGGACGCCGTCGGCGGCACTAGACTATTCGGGTGGCCGCGCGGGTCATGGCCCACCGTGTGCTCGCGACACGGGCGCCGATCCGGCCCGCGGCCACGGTGCTCCCGAGGAAAGGCCACACCATGCTCTCCCGCATCGACCTGCGCGGTCGCTCTCTCGGCACGGCCGAGCTGAGGCGTACGCTCCCGCGCGGCGCCGCCGACGTCGACTCCGTCGTCGACACCGTCCGTCCGGTGGTCGAGGCGGTCCGCGAGCACGGAGCCGGGGCAGCACTCGACCACGGCGAGAAATTCGACTCGGTGCGGCCGGCCTCGGTGCGCGTGCCCGCCGACGTCATCGCCCGCGCGGCCGAGGAACTCGACCCTGACATCCGGGCCGCACTGGCCGAGGCCATCAGGCGCGCGCGCATCGTCCACTCGGCGCAACGGCGCAGCGACAGCGTCACCGAGGTCGCCCCGGGCGGGTTCGTCACCGAGAAGTGGGTGCCCGTCGAGCGGGTGGGGCTCTACGTCCCGGGAGGCAAGGCCGTCTACCCCTCCAGCGTCATCATGAACGTCGTCCCGGCCCAGGTCGCCGGCGTCGGATCCCTCGTCGTGTCCTCACCGCCGCAGGCCGACTTCGGCGGATGGCCGCACCCGACCATCCTCGCCGCGTGTTCGCTCCTCGGAGTGGACGAGGTCTGGGCCGTCGGCGGCGCGCAGGCCGTCGCGCTCCTCGCCTACGGAGGGGAGGACACCGATGGCGAGGCCCTCGAGCCCGTCGACATGGTCACCGGCCCCGGCAACGTCTACGTCACCGCCGCCAAGCGGCTGTGCCGCAGCGTCGTGGGCATCGACTCCGAGGCCGGCCCCACCGAGATCGCCGTCCTCGCCGACGAGACCGCCGACCCGGTGCACGTCGCCTACGACCTCATCAGCCAGGCCGAGCACGACCCGAACGCCGCCAGCGTCCTCGTCACGGACTCGGAGTTGCTCGCCGATGCGGTCGACCGCGAGATCGAGGCCCGGTACGACGTCACCCTCAACTCCGAGCGCGTGCGCGAGGCACTCGAGGGGCCGCAGTCGGGCATCGTCCTGGTCGACGACATCGACGCCGGCCTCAAGGTGGTCGACGCGTACGCCGCCGAGCACCTCGAGGTGCAGACCCGCGACTCCGCCGCCGACGCCGCGCGCGTCCGCAACGCCGGCGCCGTCTTCGTCGGCGCCTATTCGCCGGTCCCGCTCGGCGACTACGCCGCCGGGTCCAACCACGTTCTGCCCACCTCCGGCACCGCCCGCCACTCGTCGGGCCTGAGCGTGCAGACCTTCCTCCGCGGCATCCACGTCGTCGACTACGACCAGGCCGCCCTCAAGGAGATCGCCCCCACGGTCGTGGCGCTGGCCGACGCCGAGCGGCTGCCCGCCCACGGCGAGGCCGTGCGCGCCCGCTTCGAGGACCTCGCCGCGGGGCGGGACGAGCGATGACCGCCGGCCCCCGCCCCGGTGTCGGCCTCGACGCCCTGCCGCTCCGGGACAACCTCCGTGGCCAGAGCGCGTACGGCGCGCCCCAGCTCGAGGTCCCCGTCCAGCTCAACACCAACGAGAACCCGCACCCGCCCGGCCCCGCGCTGGTCGCCGACATCGCCGCAGCCGTGTCCGCCGCCGCGACGGACCTCAACCGCTACCCCGACCGCGACGCCGTCGGACTGCGCACCGACCTGGCCGCGTACCTCACCCGTCAGACCGGTGTCGCCGTGGACGTCGACATGGTGTGGGCCGCCAACGGCTCCAACGAGATCCTTCAACAGCTGCTGCAGGCGTTCGGTGGTCCCGGGCGGTCGGCCATGGGGTTCGTGCCCAGCTACTCGATGCACCCCATCCTCGCGTCCGGCACCGATACCGAGTGGATCCCCGTGCCGCGGGGCGAGGATCTGTCGATCGACGTCGACGCCGCGTTGGCGGCGATCGACCGCCACCGGCCGGACCTGCTGTTCGTCACCACCCCCAACAACCCCACCGGTCACGTCGTGGACCTCGACGACCTGCGTCGACTGCTCGACGCCGCGCCCGGCATCGTGGTGGTGGACGAGGCGTACGCGGAGTTCTCCCCGTCGCCGAGCGCCTGCACCCTGCTGGCCGAGTATCCGGCGAAACTGGTCGTGTCGCGCACGATGAGCAAGGCCTTCGCGTTCGCCGGCGGTCGCCTCGGCTACTTCGCGGCCGACCCGTCCTTCGTCGAGGCGGTACTGCTCGTGCGACTGCCGTACCACCTGTCGATGATCGCGCAGGCCGCCGCCCGCGCCGCCCTGCGTCACGCGGACGAGACGCTGGCCTCGGTCGCGCTCCTCGCGGAGGAGCGCAAGCGCGTCACCGCCGGACTCGAGGAGCAGGGCTACGAGGTGCTGCCCAGCGAGGCCAACTTCGTGCTCTACGGCCCGTTCGCGGACGCCGGCCGCGCGTGGCAGCGCTACCTCGACGCCGGAGTGCTGATCCGTGACGTGGGCATCCCAGGTCGGCTTCGTGCGACCATCGGGCTCGAGCACGAGAACGACCGGCTGCTGCAGGTGAGCGCCGACCTGGCGGCCGATGAGATCGCCACCGGAACCGAGGAGAGACGATGAGCGAGCACAACGCGCGGCGGGCACGCGTCGACAGGACGACCAAGGAGTCGTCGATCGTCGTGGAGATCGACCTCGACGGCACCGGTCAGACCGACATCTCGACCGGGGTGCCGTTCTTCGACCACATGCTCACCGCCTTCGG
The DNA here is from genome assembly GCF_014145015.1 of Dietzia sp. E1. Lineage (GTDB taxonomy): Bacteria > Actinomycetota > Actinomycetes > Mycobacteriales > Mycobacteriaceae > Dietzia > Dietzia cinnamea_A. Next base: position 8,537 of record NZ_JAALDU010000126.1, read on the forward strand.
GCAGCACGGCGCCTTCGACCTCACGGTCCGCGCCACGGGCGACATCGAGATCGAGGCTCACCACACCGTCGAGGACACGGCGATCGTCCTGGGCCAGGCGTTCGGTCAGGCACTGGGGGACAAGCGCGGGATCCGACGTTTCGGACAGTGTTCGATCCCCATGGACGAGACGCTCGCGGAGGCCGTCGTCGACGTCTCCGGCCGTCCCTACTGCGTGCACACCGGTGAGCCGGACATGATGCTCGGTTACCTCATCGTGGGCCACGACAGCGCGCCGTACGGCACGGTCCTCAACCGGCACGTGTTCGAGACCCTGGCCTACAACGCCCGCATCGCCCTCCACGTCCGCGTGCACTACGGACGCGACCCGCACCACATCACCGAGGCGGAGTACAAGGCCGTGGCCCGCGCGCTGCGCGCCGCCGTCGAGCCCGACCCGCGCATCACGGGGATCCCGTCGACCAAGGGCGCGCTGTGATGCCGGCGTGAACGCGCGGGTAGAGAACCCGGGGGCGTTCGCACGCCTGGCCCGCACCTCCGGCGTCCCCGCGGCCTTCGTCCTGGTCCTGCTCGCGTTCGGCGGTTTCTCGCTGCTCCTGCCGGTCGTCCCGCTCGCGGTCGTCCGCGGCGGCGGCAGTGAACTCGTCGCCGGGGCCACCACCGGCGTGTTCATGACGGTGACGGTCCTGTTCCAGCTGGCCACCCCCCGGTTCACGGGGATCATCGGGTACCGGTGGGTGCTCGGGATCGGCAGCGCCCTGCTGGGCTTGCCCTCGGGCCTGCTGGCGGTCTTCGACGGGTCGTTCGCGGTGCTGGCCATCAGCGGAGTGCGCGGCGCCGGCTTCGGCATGATGACGGTCGCCGGTTCCGCGCTCGTCGCCGAACTGGCACCGCCGGGCATGCTGGGACGCGCGACCTCGCTGATCGGCCTCGCCGTGGGCATCTCCGAGGCGCTCTTCCTGCCGGTCGGGCTGTGGCTGCTCGACCTGTTCGGGCTGCCGACGGTGGCCTGGGCCGCCACGGCCTTCGGCGTCGTCGGACTCGTCGCCGCGGTGCGTCTGCCACACGTCTTCCCGACCCCGCCCGTGGGGTCCGACCACGAGGGGATGGGACCCCGGAAGGTGCTGTTCCTCCTCGCCGGACCGTTCCTGGTGATGGTCGCGGTGACGCTGCCCTACGGCGCGGCGGCCTCGTTCCTGTCGCCGGCCCTCGACTCGATCGTCTCCGGCAGCGGCGCCGTCGTCGCCGGGCTGGGGCTCGGCCTGCTGGGCGCCGGCGTCATCGTCGGCCGCACCGTCGCGGGACTCGTGTCGGACCGGCGCGGCCCCGGCGCGCTGGTGTGGCCCGGACTGGGTGTCGCAGCTCTCGGAATGCTGGGCATCGCCTGGCTGTTGACACTGGAGGCGAACCCCTGGTGGTTCCTCGTCCCGACCGTGGTCTTCGGCCTCGGGTTCGGCGCCATCCAGAACGAGGCCCTCGTGGGCTCGTTCGAGCGGATGCCGCGTTCCCGGCTGGGCACCGCGTCCGCGTCGTGGAACATCTCCTTCGACGCCGGCACCGGGCTCGGGTCGGTGGTCATGGGTGGGTTCGCGGGCTTCGGTTACGTCGTGCTGTTCACGGTCGCGGCCGGGATCGTCCTCGTGGTGGGCGGCCCGGCGGCGGTGGGAGCACGCCGCACGCGGCCCGTACGAGATCTGGCCTCAGACGACAGCGGCGATAAGGTGAACTCATGACGAAGACGGCCCCGCGGGTAGCGCTCCTGGACTACGGCTCCGGCAACCTGCGCTCGGCTCACCGCGCTCTCGAGCGTGTCGGCGCCCGGGTGGAGCTGACCTCCGACCCGCTGGTGGCGACCGAGTCTGAGGCGCTCGTCGTGCCCGGCGTCGGTGCGTTCGCCGCCTGCATGAAGGGCCTCGAAGCGGTCAAGGGGCCCCGCATCATCGGAGAGCGTCTCGCGGGCGGTCGCCCGGTTCTCGGCATCTGCGTGGGTATGCAGGTGATGTTCGAGCGCGGAACCGAGTTCTCGGACGGCGAGCACGAGGACTCTCCCGGCGCCCCCGGCTGTGGGGAGTGGCCCGGTGTCGTGGAGAAGCTCGACGCCCCCGTCCTGCCGCACATGGGATGGAACACCGTCGAGGCGCCCGCGAGCACCGTGCTGTTCGCCGGAATGCCCGCCGACGAGCGCTTCTACTTCGTGCACTCCTACGGCGTCCAGCGGTGGGAGATGGAGCCCTCCGACCACCTGCGCGCCCCCGACGTCACGTGGGCGGAGCACGGGACCCGGTTCATCGCCGCGGTCGAGAACGGCCCGCTGTCGGCCACCCAGTTCCACCCCGAGAAGTCCGGGGACGCCGGCCTGCAGCTCCTCGAGAACTGGATCCGCTCTGTCGCCTGAGAGCGACCGCGGCCCGGCCGCGGTGTCGTTCGCCGCGCTCGCCATGGCGGTGGCGGGGGCGGGCGTCCTGGTTCTCGCGCTCACCGCGCTCGCGGTCGCACTGCTGCCCCTGCCGCCCGCCGGGCGCGCGGTCGTCGCCCTCGTCGGGGTCGTCGCGACGGTGGCGGCGATGGGCCTGACGTCGCGCCGGATCACCGATCGCGCGATCCGCGCCGAGTACGGCGAGGAGCCCGGCGGGCAGGCGGAGCGTCCCGCTGACGACGGACTAGGCTGATGCCCGTGACCAACGCCAGATACCTCGAACTCCTGCCCGCCGTCGACGTCGCCGACGGGCAGGCCGTCCGCCTCGTCCAGGGCGAGGCCGGGACGGAGACCTCCTACGGTGCACCGCTCGACGCGGCGATGCAGTGGCAGAACGACGGCGCCGAGTGGGTACACCTGGTGGACCTGGACGCCGCGTTCGGACGGGGCACCAACCGGGAGCTGCTCGCCGAGGTCGTGCGGGCGCTCGACGTCAAGGTCGAGATGTCCGGCGGGATCCGCGATGACGAGTCGCTCGAGGCCGCGCTCGCCACCGGCTGCGCGCGCGTCAACCTGGGCACCGCCGCGCTCGAGAACCCCGAGTGGTGCGCCTCGGCCATCGCCCGCCACGGTGACCGCATCGCGGTGGGTCTCGACGTGCGGGTCATCGACGGCGAGCCGCGGCTGCGCGGCCGGGGATGGGTCTCCGACGGCGGCAACCTGTGGGAGGTCCTAGAACGCCTCGACAAGGACGGGTGCGCCCGCTACGTCGTCACCGACGTGTCCAAGGACGGCATGCTCAACGGGCCCAACCTGGAGATGCTCTCCCAGGTGTGCGCTGCCACCGACGCGCCGGTGGTGGCCTCCGGTGGCGTCTCGTCCGTCGCGGATCTCGAGGCCATCGCCTCGCTGGTGCCGCAGGGCGTGGAGGGGGCCATCGTGGGCAAGGCCCTCTACGCCGGTCGGTTCACCCTTCCCGAAGCGCTCGCCGCCGTCAGCGGCCGCTGAATCCGTCGAGCGCCGTGTTCACCCGGTAGCTCCACCCCCGCACGACCTCGAGCAGGAGGCCCGAGATGTCAGATCAGACCGGAAACACCCTGCCGACGGATGTCCCCGTCGACCCCGCCGAGGCGCTCGCGCTGGCGACGCGGGTGCTCGACGAGGTGACGCCCCGGTTCGTCGAGGGCGTCGGCGCCCCCGGCGTCCAGAACAAGGGCGCACGGAACGACTTCGCCACCGAGCTGGACCTGGAACTGGAGCGCCGGATCTCCGACGCGCTGCGTGAGGGGACGGGCCTCGAGGTGCACGGTGAGGAGTTCGGCGGCCCGCCCGTGAACGAGGGCACGCTGTGGGTGGTCGACCCGATCGACGGAACCGCCAACTACTCGCTGGGCATCCCGACGGCGGGGATCCTCGTCGCGTTGGTCCACGAGCGCCAGCCGGTGCTCGGCCTGACGTGGCTGCCGTTGCTCGGCCTGACGTTCACCTCGATCGCCGGTGGGCCGCTCATGGAGAACGGCGTCGAGTCCCCGCGGATGTCGGATGTCTCCATCCGCGACGTGGCACTCGGACTCGGCTCTCTCAATACCGGCGCCCGGACCACGTACCCGCCGGCCTACCGCCGCGAGGTGTTCGAACAGCTCACCCTCGACGCCGCGCGGACCCGCAAGTTCGGCTCGACCGGTGTCGACCTGTCGTTCGTCGCGTCAGGGCGGCTGTCCGCCGCGGTGAGCTTTGGCAACTACGCCTGGGACAACGCCGCGGGCGCCTCCCACATCCGTGCCGCGGGCGGTGTGGTCACCGACCTCACGGGTGGACCGTGGTCCATCGACTCGCCCTCGCTGCTGGCGGCGGCCCCGCGCGCCCACGCGGAGGTGTTGGACACGGTCCGGCAGCTCGGTGAGCCGGGAAACTTCTTCGAGGCCGGTCGACGCCGATCCACGCCGGAACCCGAGAGTCCGCGCCCGTGGCTGGCCGGGGAGCGGTGATCCGGCCATGACACTCGCCACCAGGGTCATCCCGTGTCTCGACGTCGACGCCGGCCGTGTGGTCAAGGGCGTGAACTTCCTCGATCTCCGCGACGCCGGCGATCCCGTGGAGCTCGCCGCGGCCTATGACGCGCAGGGAGCGGACGAGCTCACGTTCCTCGATGTCACCGCGTCGTCCGCGGGTCGCGGCACCATGATCGACGTGGTCCGCCGCACGGCCGAGCAGGTCTTCATCCCACTCACCGTGGGCGGCGGCGTCCGTGCCGAAGAGGACGTCGACCAGCTCCTGCGGGCCGGCGCCGACAAGGTCAGCGTAAACACCGCGGCCATCGCCCGACCTGAGCTACTCGGTGAGCTCAGCCGGCGCTTCGGTTCGCAGTGCATCGTGCTCTCCGTCGACGCGCGCACCGTGCCCGAGGGCTCAGAGCCGACGCCGTCGGGGTGGGAGGTCACCACGCACGGTGGCCGCCGCGGCACCGGCATCGACGCCGTCGAGTGGGCCCGGCGCGGGCAGGAGCTGGGCGTGGGGGAGATCCTGCTCAACTCGATGGACGCCGACGGCATCAAGGAGGGTTTCGACCTGGCGATGGTGCGGGCGGTCCGTGAGGCCGTGTCGATCCCCGTCATCGCCTCGGGAGGCGCGGGCGCGGTGGAGCACTTCGCGCCCGCCGTCCACGCCGGGGCGGACGCGGTGCTGGCCGCCAGCGTCTTCCACTTCGGGGAGATGACCGTCGGCGACGTCAAGAAGGCGCTCGCGGCCGAGGGGATCACGGTCCGATGACCGCGCAGGTCCTGGACCGGTCCATCGCCGAGCGGCTCTCACGCAATGCCGACGGCCTGATCGCGGCCGTCGTGCAGGACGCCACCTCGGGTCGGGTGCTCATGATGGCGTGGATGGACGACGCCGCACTCGCCGAGACCCTGGCGACCCGCCGCGGCGTGTACTACTCGCGCTCGCGGGGTCAGCGCTGGGTGAAGGGGGAGACCTCGGGCCACGTGCAGCACGTCCGTAGCGTGGAGATCGACTGCGACGGGGACACAGTCCTGCTCCGGGTCGACCAGACCGGGGCGGCGTGCCACAACGGCACGACCAGTTGTTTCGACACCGCCACACTTCTCGGGGAGGACTGATCGCCGTGCCGTTCATCCAGATCAACCAGCTCGACGGGATGACCGCGGAGGGCAAGGCCCGCGTCATCGAGGCCGTCACCGCGGCGTACGCGGAGGCCTCGGGCAAGGACCCCGCGAAGGTGTGGGTCCATGTCAACGACATGCCGCACGACTCCTTCGGCATCGGCGGCAAGGCCCTCGGATGAGCACCGCGACCACCACGTTGGAGCAGTTCCGCGCGCTCGCCGCGGGGCACCGGGTGGTGCCGGTCGTGCGCACGGTCCTCGCCGACTCCGAGACCCCGCTCTCGGCTTACGTCAAGCTGGCGGGGGACCGGCCGGGCACGTTCCTGTTGGAGTCGGCCGAACACGGGCGCTCCTGGTCACGGTGGTCGTTCATCGGCTGTGGCGCGGCGGCCGCGCTGACGGTCGACGAGGCCGGCGAGGCGACGTGGTGGGGCAGCGTCCCCGCCGGCGCGCCGACCGGCGGTGATCCGCTGGACGCCCTCCGACGGACCCTCGAGCTGCTGCGGACCGACCAGATCGTGGGCCTGCCGCCGCTGACGTCCGGGATGGTCGGTTACCTGGGGTATGACATCGTCCGCAGGCTCGAGCGGATCGCCCCCGACACGATCGACGACCTACGGGTGCCGGAGCTCGTCCAGTTGCTGGCCACGGATCTGGCCGCCTTCGACCACCACGAGGGCCGGATCCATCTCATCGCCAACGCCGTCAACTGGGACGGCAGCGACGAGCGGGTGGACGAGGCGTATGCGGACGCGGTCGAGCGGCTGGAGTCGATGACGGCGCGTCTCGCCGAGCCCGGCGCCGGCGGGGTGAGCGTGTTCGACACACCTGATCCGCGGGTGCGTCGTCGCACCGACGAGCCCACCTATCACTCGCGGGTCGCCGACATCATCGAGCAGATCCACGCGGGCGAGGCGTTCCAGGTGGTGCTGAGCCAGCGCTTCGAGGTCGACACCGACGCCTCGCCGCGCGATGTGTACCGCATCCTGCGGACCACCAACCCCAGCCCGTACATGTTCCTCATGACGATCCCGGACGGCACGGGGCCGGACGGGTTCGGCGGGACGGCGTTCACGATCGTGGGATCGAGCCCGGAGGCTCTGGTCACCGTGGTCGACGGCGTCGCCACGACCCACCCCATCGCGGGGACGAGGCCCAGGGGTGACGACGACGAGCACGACATCCTGCTCGCCAAGGACCTGGTGGACGACGCCAAGGAGAACGCCGAGCATCTGATGTTGGTCGACCTCGGGCGCAACGACCTGGGCCGTGTCTGCGTCCCGGGCACGGTCGAGGTGACCGAGTTCCGCCAGGTGGAGCGGTACAGCCACGTGATGCACCTCGTATCGACGGTGACGGGGCGCCTGGCCGACGGGCGGACGGGCATCGACGCGGTGACCGCGTGCTTCCCGGCCGGCACCCTCTCGGGTTCCCCGAAGCCTCGGGCCCTGCAGATCATCGAGGACCTCGAGGACACCCGCCGCGGCGTGTACGGCGGCGTGGTCGGCTACGTGGATTTCGCGGGCAACACCGATCAGGCCATCGCGATCCGCTCCGCGGTGATCAAGGACGGCACCGCGTTCGTCCAGGCCGGGGCCGGCATCGTCGCCGACTCGGTGGCGGCCTCGGAGGACGCCGAGTGTCGCAACAAGGCGATGGCGGTCCTGCGGGCCGTCTCCGCCGCGGAGACGCTGCGGCCGGCAGGGGAGTCCCGGTGAGCCGTCGCGCCCGGCTCCTGGTGCCCGTCGTCCTGCTGCTCGTCGGCGCGGCCCTGCTGTGGATCGCGTCCCGGATGGTGTGGCTCGACGTGGCCGCGTTCAACGACCAGTCGGGTGAGGCCCGGCGCGCGCTCACCGGCGCCGAGTGGCAGCCGGCTCTGGTGCCGCTCGCGCTGGGCGCCCTGGCCGCCATCGCGGC
>NZ_JAALDU010000127.1 GCF_014145015.1 Dietzia sp. E1
GCGGTACCTCCGCGGGCGCGTACACGGGCGAGGCCGCCATCGCCCGCCTGCACGAGGCCGCGGGCACCGGCACGGCCGTCACCGTCTCCGTGGTCGACGCCGCGGGCCGCTCCTCCGCCCGGCTGGTCGTCCCCGCCTCCGTCGGCGGGGGCCGGATCGAGGGAATCGAGCCGGACTCGGCCGAGCCCGTCGTCCTGCCGCTGCACCGGGTGATCTCCGTCTCCGACGTCGAACCCACGCGCTGACGCGGATTTCTGGACAATGGGGGGTCGGGCCCACGCGGGCCCGGCGAGAGACCCGAGGAGGCCCGAAGTGAGCGGTGGACCGCTGATCGTCCAGTCGGACAAGACAGTGCTGCTGGAGATCGACCACGAGCAGGCCGCCGACGCCCGACAGGCGCTGGCCCCCTTCGCCGAACTCGAGCGCGCGCCCGAGCACGTCCACACCTACCGGATCACGCCGCTGGCCCTGTGGAACGCCCGGGCCGCCGGGCACGACGCCGAGCAGGTGGTCGACGTCCTGGTCTCCTACTCGCGCTTCCCCGTGCCGCAACCGCTGCTCGTGGACATCGCCGAGACCATGGCGCGCTACGGCCGGCTGCAGCTGGTCAAGAGCCCGGTGCACGGCCTGACGCTCGTCTCCCTCGACTCCGCCGTGCTCGCCGAGGTCAAGCGACACAAGAAGATCGCCCCCATGCTCGGCGCCGACATCGACGCGGACACGGTGATCGTGCACCCCTCCGAGCGCGGTCGGCTCAAGCAGGAGCTGCTCAAGGTGGGCTGGCCCGCCGAGGACCTCGCCGGCTACGTGGACGGCGAGGCCCACGAGATCGCGCTGTCCACCGAGGAGGAGCAGTGGGAGCTGCGCGACTACCAGCAGATGGCCGCCGACTCGTTCTGGGCGGGCGGCTCCGGCGTGGTCGTGCTGCCCTGCGGCGCCGGCAAGACGATGGTCGGCGCGGCCGCGATGGCCAAGGCCAAGGCCACCACGCTCATCCTGGTGACCAACACCGTCGCCGGGCGCCAGTGGAAGCGGGAACTGCTGGCCCGCACCACCCTCACCGAGGACGAGATCGGCGAGTACTCCGGTGAGCGCAAGGAGATCCGTCCAGTCACCATCGCTACATACCAGGTGGTCACGCGCAAGACCAAGGGCGTGCACCGGGCGCTGGAGCTGTTCGACTCCCGCGACTGGGGCCTGATGATCTACGACGAGGTCCACCTGCTGCCCGCGCCCGTGTTCCGCATGACCGCCGACCTGCAGTCGCGCCGCCGCCTCGGCCTGACCGCGACGCTCGTGCGCGAGGACGGCCGCGAGGGCGACGTGTTCTCCCTCATCGGGCCCAAGCGTTACGACGCCCCGTGGAAGGACATCGAGGCGCAGGGGTGGATCGCGCCCGCCGACTGCATCGAGGTGCGCGTGACGCTCACCGAGAACGAGCGGATGCTGTACGCGACCGCCGAGGCCGAGGACAAGTACAAGCTGTGCTCGACCGCCCGCACCAAGATCCCGGTGGTCAGGAAGATCCTCGCGCGCCATGCCGGCGCCCCCACCCTGGTGATCGGCGCCTACCTCGACCAGCTCGAGGAGCTCGGCGCCGAGCTCGACGCGCCCGTCATCCAGGGGTCGACCTCCAACAAGGAGCGCGAGAAACTGTTCGACCAGTTCCGCAACGGTGAGATCTCCACGCTGGTGGTGTCCAAGGTCGCCAACTTCTCGATCGACCTGCCCGAGGCCAGCGTCGCGGTGCAGGTGTCGGGCACGTTCGGCTCGCGTCAGGAGGAGGCGCAGCGGCTCGGTCGACTGCTGCGGCCCAAGCACGACGGCGGGCAGGCGCACTTCTACTCGGTCGTCGCCCGCGACACCCTCGACGCCGAGTACGCCGCGCACCGCCAGCGGTTCCTCGCCGAGCAGGGGTACGCGTACCGGATCGTCGACGCCGACGACCTGCTCGGCCCGCCCATCCCCGAGGTGGGCTGACGCCCGCGGCGGTCACCCGCGGGCCCGGCCGTCGCCGGTGCTGGGATACTGGGCGCCATGGCCGCCGATCGCTCCCCACGCAACCCGCACGAGCAGTACCGACTCGCCGACATCCCCGTCGACGACGCCTGGGTCCGCAAGAACAACGAGAGCCTCGCCGAGGTGCGCCGCCTGCAGTGGTCGGCGGGCATCCTCGGCGTCATCGTGCTCGCCGCCGGCATCGGCATGCTCGTCTACGCGGAGTTCGCGGCGTGGGGCTGGATCATCGCGGTGGTGGCCGGCGCGTTCGCGATCGGCTGCCTCGCGATGGTCGGCTACATCCCCCGCAAGATGGGGTCGATGCAACACACCTACTCCACCTCTGAGCTCGTCCCGGCCGTCATCGCCGAGGTCCGCCCGCGCGGCGTGACCCTGCTGGCGCTGGTCGACCGGGCCGTCGACCGGTCCGCCGGCAAGCTGCCCGCCCTCGTGGCCCGCAACTGCGGACCGATCCCGGGCCACGAGTCGAGGGTCGGCGAGCGCGTGCCCTGCGTCGCCGTGGTGGGCAACCGGAGCGCCCGCGGCAGCGACAACCTCTACCAGTTCATCTCCCCCATGCCCGTCGCGTGGGCCACCTCCGACAAGGCGGCACTGCGCCGGCTGGAGAAGGAGATCCCCTCGGGTGAGTGGGAGCGGCTGCGGCAGAACATCGACCGCGTCACCGAGGTCCAGGCCGTGCCGACGAGCCTGCTCCCCCTCGACTGAGGGTCTCACCGCACCCGCCGGCACGCGCCGCAGCCGCCCGCCGACCGGCCCCTCACCCGGCCCCGGGACCGGTGTGAAGTAAGCGTCACGGGACCGTGATCCGACGCCACAGCGCCGCAACACCTCCTTCCTAGCCTGATCCGCACAGGCACGCCAAGGAGGTCCAGGAATGACTGAGCACATCGTCGTCGTCGGGCACGGGATGGTCTCCCACCGCTTCGTCTCCACCCTCGGCTCGCGGTACGCCGACGCCGACGTGGCCGTCACGGTGATCGGCGAGGAACCCGATCCCGCCTACGACCGCGTCGGACTGTCCGCCTACGTCGGCGCGTGGGAGCGCGACGCCCTGCACCTCGACGACGCGCGGCACTCCGCCGACCCCCGCGTCACCGTGCGGTCCGGCCGGCTCGTCACCGCGATCGACACCGCCGCCCGGCGCGTGGAGCTCGACTCCGGCGAGCACGTCGACTACGACACGCTGGTCCTGGCGACCGGCTCGCGCGCGTTCGTCCCGCCCGTCCCCGGCCACGACCTGCCCGGCTGCCACGTCTACCGCACGCTCGACGACCTCGACGCGATCCGCGCGGCCGCCGA
>NZ_JAALDU010000128.1 GCF_014145015.1 Dietzia sp. E1
GGTACCGCGGCCGCCGGTGGTCCCACGGCCCGCCCCGGTCGCCCGGCGTCGGATGGCACCCGACGCCTCACCGGGCCGCCGGGACAACGCACGGTCGCGTGCGTCGCCCCGACGGTCCGAGGGGCGCGGTGGGCGGGCCATGAGCCCTCCTCTCGACTACTCAGGCCTTGAAGCGCGGGAAGGCGCCGGCGCCGGCGTACCGGGCGGCGTCGCCCAGCATCTCCTCGATGCGCAGCAGCTGGTTGTACTTGGCCACGCGCTCCGAGCGGGCCGGGGCGCCGGTCTTGATCTGGCCGCAGTTGCAGGCCACGGCGAGGTCGGCGATGGTCGTGTCCTCGGTCTCGCCCGAGCGGTGCGACATCATCGAGGCGTAGCGGTTGCGGTGGGCCAGGTCCACGGCGTCCAGGGTCTCGGTGAGGGTGCCGATCTGGTTGACCTTGACCAGCAGGGCGTTGGCCAGTCCCTTCTCGATGCCGTCGGCCAGGCGCTGCGGGTTGGTGACGAAGAGATCGTCGCCCACCAGCTGGACCTTGTCGCCGATCATGTCGGTGAGGGTCTTCCAGCCGTCCCAGTCGTCCTCGTCGAGCGGGTCCTCGATAGAGACGAGCGCGTACTTGTTGACCAACTCGGCGTAGACGTCGGCCATCTCCGCGGCGGAGAGCTGCTTGCCCTCGAAGTGGTACTTGCCGTCCTTGAAGAACTCGGTCGCCGCCACGTCCAGGGCCAGGGCAACGTCGGTGCCCAGCTCGTAGCCGGCCTTGCCGATGGCCTCGACGATCAGGTCCAGCGCGGCGGTCGTGGACTCGACGGAGGGGGCGAACCCGCCCTCGTCGCCCAGGCCGGTGGACAGGCCACGGTCCTTGATGACGGTCTTGAGGTGGTGGTAGACCTCGGTGCCCATGCGGAGGGCCTCGCGGAAGGTCGGGGCGCCGATGGGGGCGATCATGAACTCCTGGACGTCGACGCCCGAGTCGGCGTGGGCGCCACCGTTGAGGATGTTCATCATGGGCACGGGCAGGACGTGCGCGTTGGAGCCGCCGATAAAGCGGTAGAGCTCGAGGTTGGCGGACTCGGCGGCGGCGCGGGCCACGGCCAGCGAGACGCCCAGGACGGCGTTGGCGCCGACGGTCGACTTGTTGGGGGTGCCGTCGGCGTCGAGCAGGGCCTCGTCCACGAGGCGCTGGTCCTCGGCCGGGATGCCGATCACGGCGGGGGCCAGCACGTCGAGGACGGCCTCGACGGCCTTGGTGACGCCCTTGCCCAGGTAGCGCTCGTCGGAGTCACGCAGCTCGACGGCCTCGTGGGCGCCGGTCGACGCGCCGGAGGGCACGGCGGCGCGGCCGAACGAGCCGTCGTCCAGAAGCACCTCCACCTCGACGGTGGGGTTGCCTCGCGAATCGAGGATCTCCCGGGCTCCGACCTGCTCGATAAGCGCCATCTGTGCTCCTTGGGGGAAGTTCGTGGGTTCGTGTGCGTGGCCGGCGCCGCATGGGCGGGCGCAGTCCGCGGCCCATTGTTCCACGGACTGCGCCGGCTATCGCCGAGGCTGTGCGGGGTTACCCCGATCCGCCCCGGTGAGCGCCCCGGCGGGCATTGCGGGAGGGAGCCGGGAGGGCTCCTCCACTCACGCGAGGGGCAGGTTGGTCCACTCGGTGGTCAGCTCCACACCCGAGCCACGGAAGAGGGTCGCGATGGGGCAACGCCGCTCCACCTCAGCTGCGAACTCGGCGAAGCGGGCCTCGTCCAGGTTCGTCTGCACCGAAACCGTCACGGTCACATCGCGGAAGTTAGAGACCCCCTCCGCGCCGTAGACCAGGACAGAGTTGTCGAGGTGCGCCTTCAGGTCCACGTCCCACTCGCCGAGGGAGATGCTCTTATCGCCGGCTGCCACGATCTGCCCGGTGACCTGAGTGCACGACGCCAGCGCCGCCAGGGCGTAGTCCAGCGGACTCGGCGCGGTGTCCTTACCACCGAACGCCGAATGCCCCTCAGCGCTGATCGAGTGCTCGCCGCCGACGATCTGGGTGGTGTGGAGAACCCCCGTTCCCGCGCCGTCGAGTCCGAATTCGAGAACGGTTCCGCTCATGGAGAGAACACCTTCCTTACGTGTCTGAACTGTCGTCTAAATACTGCCGAAACTCGCACCTCAGACAGATAAATCGCAACCCCATGGGGGTAGTCGCTGACTCGCTGCCATCACCCCGCTCGCCGGATGGTTCCCCGTTGAGCCGCCATCGCCGGCGAACGAACTCCGCAACGCGGCCCGGCGCCTGAGTGCCGGCGGCCACCCGGTGAGTCCGACCCAGTCCCTACAGTGAGGCCGACCAACGTCCGGACCGCCCAGGAGAACGCTGTGACCCGACCCGCCCTCGTCCCCTCCCCCGAACGGCCAGGAAACTGATGGCGACCCGGTCCCCACGCAAGACCTCCACCAGGCGCAAGACGAGATCCACGAGGGCGGCGTCGGCGAAAAGCGCGAGCTCCACGCGGGCGACGTCGGCCAAGAAGTCCAGCGCGGCGCCGGCGGTGCCGTCGATCCCGGCCGGCCAGCGGGTGTGGCTGCTGGAGCTCCCGTGGGGAGGGCTGGGCGGCGGAATGCCGCCGCGGGTCACCTACTTCAAGTCGCTCACCGCGCACGCGTACGTCGGCACCGCCCTACCGAGCGCCCTGGAGCCCTACGCCAGTAAGCCGTACTCCTACCTGCGGTGGCGGGAGGACGAGCTCAACGGCAGTACGGGCCCGGGTGCCACCGCCGCGCCGATGACGCTGCGCCCAGAGCAACGCGCAGATGTGGACGCGATCGCCACAGCCGCCGAGCGCGGGTTCCGACAGGTTCATCTGGCGAACGATGTGGGCACCGGCAAGACCCTGGTGGCGGTGGCCGCGGCGAAGGCCATCGCGACAATGCGCGGCGCCCGCACGATCCTCGTGACGGTGGACCGGCCGGCGCGCATCACCATCCCGTCATGGCGTCGCACCACCGCCGCGCTGAACAGCACCGACGGGGGCGACGACGGGCTGCGCTGGATCATCATGTCCTCCGACAGCCTGGGCAAGCTCATGGCCCGGAACGGGCGGCCTCGACTCAAGGTCGACGTGGCGGTGATCGACGAGGCCCACCAGTTCCGCCACGACAGCAAGCGCACCAGCTACATGCGGCGACTGACTCGCATGGACGGACCGCACGAGAAGTCCCCGTTCGTGCTGACCATCACCGCCACCCCGGGGCATCACCCAGGCGAATGGGGCTACATGTCGTCGCTGTACGCCCAGGTACACGGCGATCCGCCGACCCAGTGGGCGGATTTCGGTCGAGCGATGGCCGACCGGGGCGTGCCCCTGGAACCCTCCTACGGGAAGTGGACGTGGAGCGCGGAGGCCAAGGAGTCGCTGCAGACGCAGCAGGCCGCCATCAGGGACGTGCGCGACATCCTGCTGCGGCACGATCCGCCGCTGATGCTCACCCGGTCCGCGCCGTGGGGACCGCCACCCTTCGACGTGGACCTGGTGGAGCTGACCGCGGACCAGTGGCGGGCCTACGAACTGGAATGGGGCGATTTTCAGCGCGAGATGCAGCTGGCCCGGACGGGCAACAACGTCGCCCGCGGACTGGCCGCCCTGGTGCGGCTGCGGCAAAAAGCGTCCATGATCCGAGTCGAGCACACGGTGGCCGCGGCCAAGGCGGAACTCGCACGCGGATTCCAGGTGCTCATCGCCACCGAGATGGTGTCCACCGCCGCGCACCCCGTGGCCGAGATGCTCGAAGCGGACGGGATCCCGGTGGCGCGGATCTACGGCTCCAATCCGGAGGCCGAGGCCGAGCGGATGCGCTTCCAGCGCGGCGAGGCGCCGGTGGTGGTGTTCAACACCCCCACCGCGATCAACCTGCAGGCGGGCGAGCAGTTCGCCGACGGGTCGTTCGCGACCGCCACCCCGCGCAGAGGCTTCTTCCACCAGGCCCGCTACTCGGGGCTCCTGGCCGAGCAGACGATGGGCCGCGCCCACCGGAACCACCAGGTCTGTTCCTGGTCGCTCCTTATATAGTAACCGGCGACTGTTGGGTGCGCTCTACGCTGGCTGACATGACCGTCTCGCAACCCATGAACCTCGCGCAGGTGAAGACCGTTCGTCTGAGCGTGCTGTCGGACATGGTTGACCGGCCTGCGTGGCTGGAATCCACAATGAGCCAGGCGGCTGGGATTCTTCGCCGGAAGGCTCCCCTCTATATTCCGGTGACTGCCAACGGGAATATTCATCCTGCGGTTGCCGAGTGGGCGCGGAGGTATCACTCCGTCAATACAGCTTCCGCTTATGCGTCAGATGTGGCGCTCTTTTTCAGATGGCTTGGTCCGGGGAATGACTGGCTTGCGGTGCGCCGCGCTGAGATTAACGATTTCATGGACCGGCGTCGCTTTGGTGCCTCGGGCGATGATGATCTGCGAGATATTCCGGCGGAGCCGGTATCTGCATCAACGCTAGCTCGCAACCTGGTCGCCATTCGCTCGCTTTACGACGTGGCTGTGGGTCTGGGAATTATCTCCGGCAATCCAGTGCCGTCGGGACGGATCAATGCCACCAAAGGACAGTTGTCAGCGGACGTCAACTGGCTGACCCGCCGGGCGTACGACCGCTGGCGGTCCGAGGGCCTGCTGGGGATTGGATCAGCTCGCGGCGAATCGTTGATGATGCGTGAGAGGAACACCGCGTACGCGGACTTGCTTTACCACACTGGCCTGCGACGAACTGAAGGTGCTGGGCTGCTGACGTTTGAGATTCCCAGCGCTGATTTCAGCACGCGACTGGTCTCTGGGCGGGTGCCAGCTTCGCTGTCGAAAGGGAGCCCGTCGCGGGGCCGGATGATGTACTTGGACCGCGCGACGCACCAGTCGATCACGTCATATGTCACCGGGGCGCGTGAGGTCGAGGTGGCGTTCGGCCTTCGGTCTGGCATCTACGAGCAGGACGCGGACCCGCTGATCCTGAAAGAGATTTCCCGCCGCGGAGGGATTCCGACCAAGGTCCTGGTGAGCCGACCCGCAAGGGCTGGTGAAGAGCGTTGGTGGCGGCTGGACGACCTCACGCTCGCCCAGCGCACACGCATGTACGCACTGGATGAGGAGGGGCGTCGGCGTCCTCTCATGGTGTGGCTCGGGACGGGCGGGAAGCCTGTCGGCGTCTCCAACTGGAACACCGTCTTCAAGTCTGCTTCCGCCCGAACGGCGGGTTCTCGCGGCGCGTGGGGGGCCGGTCTCGCGGTCCTCGATGACACAACGATTCGGGTTCATCCACATATGCTTCGCCACTCGTTCGCGCTGTATGTGTTTGCGCTCGCCGCACACATGGAAATGTGCCAGCGTGGTGCACTAACGCCCGGCGCGTTCGACTCGATGGTGCGCAGCCAAAACATCTGGCTGCGAGTCCAGACACTGCTGGGGCACCGGAGTGTCGAGACCACTCGGAATTACTATTTGGCACCCGTTCTGGCCCTGGAGTGGGAGTGGTTCATGCGGGCCGCTGAGGGTGCTCCGCTGTCCCTCGACCACACGCTCTCGCAGGTCGCTGCCCTAGACGACCGGGTGGCAGACGCATGAGATGCGAAGCAGTCAATGACGGCCTCCGGGTGACCCCGTCACGCGGACGGCCCTACGAGCTCGATTTCACATCTGTTGACGTCGGACCAAACCTGCGAAAAGCACTCATGGAACGATTCATCGACATGGCTGGGCCTTCGGGGTCATGGGGCACGAAAGCGACGACGGGTAGAGCTCTGACGGCAGTCCGGGCGTTCTTCTCCGACCTCGGCGTCGTCAATGCCAGTGACCTGACTGGGGTGATGTACCGCGAACGGTTGATGTTGTGGACCAATTACACTCGCTACAGACGGCACCGCATTCTTCGAGTCATCCTGCCCACACTTCCCGGCATCAGCGCGGAGTGCGCACACGTCATTGAATCGACGACTGCGCCGCGACCGGAACCGCAGGCCTCTGACGACGCGTTGACCGATGAGGAAATCGAGTTGCTACGACTCACCTGTGTCAACAACGTGCGTGATGCCCTCACCCGTGTGAAGCATGGCTGGGACGTCGTCGACGCCTATCAGCGTGGCGAGTATGACGACCGCCATCCCGACTACGAGTACGCCCAGTTCCTCGACGAGGTGGCCCGCACCGGCGATGTAGCAGACCGCAGCCCCGGGAGCCCGAGTAAGCGGCGCGTGCCACCGAGCGTGTACCGCAGGCTTTACCCGAACTCGAGAACCAATAACCGAACGCTCTTTCCGCTGTGGGAGAACCTCTACCCGACTCCCGCCGAAGTCGCTGCCGCGCTCCTCGCATTGATCATCACCTGCGGCTGGAACCTCGGCACCGCCCTCACTCTCGGCGTGAGCGACGTCAACCGAGTGGACGCCCGTGACGGCAGTGAACCGCTCCATCTTCGCGTCAGGCTCACCAAACCGCGACGGGGCGTCGTCAGCGAGTGGACTGAGACCTACACCGACAACGGCCCTCGATCCAAAGCCCGCCTGATTCAGATGATTCTCGAACTCACCGACGGGGCGCGGCGCACGCTACAAGAGGTGGGCTACCCCACTGACGCGGTGCTCGTGTCCCTCTCGGGCCAAGTAAATGCGATCGGTAGGAACGCGCGACCAGTCCCGCTCACCGTGCTGGTAGACGCGAATACCCACACGATAGCGAGATACCTCAGGGCCTGGCGCGGTGAACACCCCGAACTGGACTTTGCAACTCCTATCAGGTTGCGATCCTACTTCGCCACACAAGTTCATCCGCAAGGTCATAGCCTCAACACCAACATCGACTACAACCTCAACGATCCGACGGTGAAGAAGGCCGTGCAGCCAGTCATCGCCACTGTTCTTCAAGACCATTTCCACGCCGTGCAGGCGCGAGTCGTGAACGGTGCGGCGACGGTCGACGACCTCCCTACGGATTTCCGCGGCGTGCTTGAGGACGTGAACTCAGGTGCGCGCGACACAGTGGCCTCGGCCTGCGTTGACCACGAGCATGCTCCCGACTCTCATGAGCCGTGCCGCGCGTCCTTCCTGACTTGTTTCGCGTGTACGAACGCGGTGGTCCTTAAGCGACACCTCCCTCGAGTCGTCGCCCTCCACGACCACCTGGAGGGATTGCGCGCTGTCACGCCAGCACACCTCTGGGACTCGCGATTCGCGGCTCATCATGCCCGCATCGCCTCGCTGCTAGTCCCCAATCGGCACTTCTCGAACAGCGACCTCCTCGCTGCCCGCGCTGATGTCACCGATACTGACCGGGACCAGGTCAATCGACTGATGAATAGGACTTGGGACACATGACCAACCCCGCCGTCAACACTGCTGCGACTCGGACGGTCGGGCTCACGCCGGTCGTCCCGCTGCTGACCAGTCCACTCTTCGCCAACCGTCACCACCGGACTCCCGAAGCAGCACCGGAGCCAGTCTTCGGCGACGACGTGTGGCCGCTCCACTACCTCTCGCTCTCCGAGAACCAGATCACATTGAACATCAACTTCGCTGCCATTCGGCCCCGTCATCGCGAAGCGGCGAAGGTTTACCTCTACAACGTCCTCAATACGGAAACTCAGCGTCGAACCACGTCTATGAAGTCTCGGTTCCCATCCGCCGGGACCGCCCTCCATATGTTCCACGCCATGAAGTTGTTGCTGGACTGGATCGACGCACACGGACTCAGTAGCATCGCAGACCTCACCACCGACGACTGGACCCAGTACGGCGAGCACGTGGGTGCACGCGAGGATTGCGCCTATTCATACAAGGTTGCGCAACTAGTCCACCTAGGGCGACTGTGGGCCCACAATGTCGACCTGCCCTCGCCTTACGCGTTCACCGCACCCTCATGGTTCTCGGCGAAATATAGCCGGTGGCTCGGTCCTGCCCCAGTCGAGTACGAGAACAAAACCGAACCGTTCCACCCTGAGGCGATCAGTGCGCTCATCGTTGCCGCCCACACCGTCATCAGCGGCTATCTCGACGGCACACTCACCGTCGGGCGTCGCGGCATTAAGAAGACCGCTGAAACATGGTTCACGGCGCAAGGGATCACGCTCCCACCGGGCCGTCTCTCCGCCGAGAACGCCCGACAATGGAAGGACGCCACCAACTGGCTCCAGTCCTACGACGCAGGCAGCGTGCGGTCGGCAGCGTTCGTGCTCATCTCCTACTTCACCGGCATGCGCCCCCAAGAGGTCCTGCACCTTCAACGCGGCTGCCTCCGCTACAACCCAGTCACCAGCAATGCCAGCGCCGCAGCTGAGTACACAATCGTCGGCCGCGAGTTCAAGGGCCTCCGCGACGAGTACGGTGATCAACTCAGTCAAGGTGCTCAACGCGACCAGCCGTGGGTGACCATCGAGCCCGCCGCCCGCGCGATTGAGGCGCTCGAACAGCTCGCGAGACCAGACACCCCATATTTGTTCGCCTGGAACCGCCGCCCACGAGAAGGCCAACAGCGGCAAGGCGAAGTAGCCACCACGTCCTCCATAGGTATTAGTCTCGGCAGCTTCATCACGCTCTGGAACGCCCACGCTACCCAGAACGGAGACCCGGTCGTTCCAATCTCCGGGCCGACCAGCATCCTCTCCGAGAACCAATCCGGTGACGCCGCTCGCCTGCTTATCGGAACCACCCGCTTCCGACGCACGCTCGCCTACCACATCGCCAACCAGCCCGGCGGTGAGATTGCGCTCGGCATCCAGTACGGGCACGTCAAAAGCGTCGTCTCCCTCGGCTACGCGGGGCGCGAGGAGTCCGGCTTCCCCGATGTAGTGGAGTTAGACGCCCTCCTCGGCTCCTGGGACGACCTCACGCTACTCGCCGAAGAACTCGAAGGCGGATCTGCCATTAGCGGCCCGGCCGCGAATCGCGTCCGTGATGGCGTCACCGCCTTTGCTGCCGAGTTCGCCGGCGAGGTCAAAACCGAAGCAGCACTCGAGCGTTTCAAACGATCCGGACTCACTCTCATTCACGACAACGGGCACGCCCACAACGTCTGCTCGTACGTTGCCGCCACCGCCCTCTGCCACCCCACCCGAACTACCAACCGCGACTCGGGGACACCAGACCTCACCAACTGCCAACGCGGCTGCCCCAACATCGCCCTGCTCGACCGCCACTTCCAAGAGAAGACGCGGCAACGCGACCAACTACTCGCTGAAATCGACTACTTACCCGCCCCGCTGGCAGCGCGCAACCAGCAAATCGCGGACGAACTTACCAAGGAAATCACCCGACACGAACAAGGAGAGAACAATTCATGACCCGACGCGGTGATGATGCAGAAGAACGCGACAAACTCATTGCCGCGCTCATTCGGACCCTGAAAGGTGAATCCGAAAGTAGTTCGGGACGGCTATCAGTCAAAGCGATAGCCCAGGAAGCTGGTCTCGCACGAACGGCGCTTACCCACAAACACCTCGACCTAAAAGAACTCATCGAAATTTATCAATCTGCAAATAGAGACCGAACCCGAAATGACAATACGGAAAAGGTGGAGTCTCTCACGGCCGAAGTTCAAGAACTCAAAGCCCTCAACGAGGTGCTGGCCGCGCAAGTGACGCTCGCGGCCCTCACCTACCGTCCCTCGCCAAGTCTCACATCGGTGCCGCCACCCTGAGCACCACGCAGGCTGGTCAACCAATTATTTACCAGCGCGTGTCGAACAATCAGCCCAAGGATTTCGCCCTGCAACCTGCCGGAGGCCGCGACGGAGTGAACAGCCTAGCCGTCAGTGGTACTGACTGTTCTAGCTGAAAGTTGTTGGTGGGTGCAGACCACGATCGTCAATCTCTACGGCCATGCCAAATCTCGCCACTGGGTCGGCCTATCAAACGAGTCGCGGCTGGCCCATTAGTATTCTCAGCCGAGTTCTGGGTCGGCGCTTATGAGCTTCTGCGCTTCAAGCACGATTTCTTCTGGCGTTGAATTTATCGCACGGGCTAGAGGCCATAGACGATCCAGCGGGGTTCCGCCGACTCCCTTTTCAATCCGTCGAAGCTCTCTCTCGCTCATGTTCGCCTGTTCGGCAACTTCGACCTGAGAGAGCGCGGCCGCCTTCCGCAACCGGGCTACGACCGTTCCGATGGCTCGGCGCACGACTTCCCTCTCCCGCAGCTCCATGGGCGAAAACTTGTGATCCGAGATAGGCACAGGCCCATTATCGCCGTCGATCGACCGTGTCGAGCGACCGGCACGACCCTTTCTGGCACCCGAGGGCCCCTCAGCGATACCATAGGACACTAGTGTCCGGTTTCGCTACGATCGTCTCGAGGTCCTTGGTGCACTCGCCACTCCCGCTACCCGCGCTCCGGCCGCCGAAGCGGCGCCCGGTCCACCAGATGTTGAGCTTGATCGAGGCGCACTCGAAGGGCGAGCAATGGACAGTTCAATTCCGTAGCCCGATATTTGGTGTTTACAGTGTGTTCGGCCCAATTCACCGCTCTGCCGTGACAAATGAGCTGAGAGTGGGACTGGCTTTTATCACGACCGGGGGGCAAGTCCCCTAATAGCCGCGTGCTAAATATCTGGGCTGAACGGGCGGACTTAATTGATGTTGCGAGCACAAACTGCTCGCCGGCCACCGTCAGACATGGGGCAGTGGTCCGCGCTGAGGTCTCATCATTCGGAGATCGCCTCACCTTGGTGGGACATGCAGTCGCACAACGGCGCACCGAACTGATCGGAGTCGGCCACCACACGATACGAACGCCGTCTGGTGCGGCGCCGAACCTCATCTCAGTGTCTGAGGTTGCAATCCCCTCTAAACGACCTCCACCCCTGCCGTATGCGTGGTCGGATCTCGACTACGATGCCTCGCGTCAATAACGTGCTGGCTATGTACGCGACACTGCACCGAGCCCGGCAGGAATCATGACCCAGCGACAAACACACGCCGGAACCCCGCTTGTCGAAATAACTCTACCGGGACGAGGGCCACTTGCTGCCGCTGCGGCATTGGGAAGAGATGCTGGGAATTATAACCGGCATGTGGTGAGCTTCCGGTTGCCGGCACGCTCTAAGTGGTCTGATGACAACGCTGCTGCCGACCGTCCGCAAAAAACCGTTCAGCAGCACTAAGCCGACCGAGGACGTGCGGAACAACCCCAGATATCGCCAAGCTGTGAGATAGCCCACTGGCCATACTGGGGAAGCTGTTTTTATTGCCACTCCTAGCTTGCTGAAAAATTGACCAAGATCGTCAAGTGTGGATACTTAGTCCCGCACCTTGACAATCTTTGGGAGAACAATGGCAGTCGTATATTCCGCAGTCTTCATCGACGACTTCGACGGTAAGGAACTAGACCGAGACGAGGCCGTGTCGATTAAGTTCAGCTACCGCGGCAAGGACTACAGCATCGATCTGAGCGCCGAAAACGCCGCTCTGTTCGATGATGCGATCGAACCGTTCCGGTCAGCGGCGACCAGAGTGAAGGGCGACAAGAAGAAGCAGATCGCCCGCACCTCGGGCGGGCGCACCGACACCAAAGCGATCCGCGAGTGGGCGAACGCCAATGGGCACACGGTCTCTGACCGTGGACGTATCCCCGCCGACATCGTCGAGGCGTACGACGCCGCTCACTGAACTAGCCGAAGAAAAAGGAAGGGCCCTGCCTCAAGTCGAGGCAGGACCCTTTGTTTCCACTCGCAGGCTCCAGTCCAGCTCGTCCCAGCCACAGAATCGCGCTGACACATTGACGAGGTCGAGCCAGCGGGCGCCCTCTCCGACTGGCGGCGGGACGACACCGGTAACCAGACGTTATGTAAAGTAGTACTTGTCGAGAGCGTCCACTACTACTTGACGACATACTCAGCGCAGGCGAATACTCGGGACTATGGAGACCTCTCGCCTGGTCGAGCTCATTGATGCTCACAAGCACACCTACGGCGTCAGTGAGGCCGAGCTGGCCCGCCGAATCGGGATCACCCGCCAGAATCTGTACTTGTGGCGCACCCGCGGTCTGCGCGGTCTGCCGGCCCGAGCGACTCTCGATGGCATGGCTACCGAACTGCATCTTCCGTATGTCCGGGTTCTCGAGGCGGCCTTGCGCGATGTCGGCTACCTCGACGCCACCGACGGATTCTCAGGCGTACTGGCATGACCGCCCCTGACCCCCTCGGCCCGGCGGCCACCTGAGTCGTCTTTAGTCCGGCTTTGGAATTTCGACAGTAAAGCTCGCACCTTGGCCGGGCCCGTCGCTGTGCGCTCGAATGTGCCCTCCGTGGGCTTCGACGAGTGCGCGAGTGATGGTCAGGCC
>NZ_JAALDU010000012.1 GCF_014145015.1 Dietzia sp. E1
GCCGCGACCCCGCCCCGACCACCGCCGGGGCCGAGCCGGTCGCGGCCTGACCGCCCGCCCTGCACGATGGCGGCAAGGCCCGACCCCCGCGCCCCCGCCACTCACCCCACAGGAGGAGACACCATGGCCAGCACCACCGTCATCGTCGGATCGGCCGAGGGCCTGCACGCCCGCCCGGCCGGCATCATCGCCGAGGCCGCCGAGAAGTACGACACCGACATCGAGATCACCTTCGACGGCGAGGAGGCCGACGCCGCCTCCGCCATGCTCATCATGGCGCTCGGCGCGGAGAAGGGCGCCGAGGTCACGGTGAGCGGCGACGACGCCGACGCCGTGGCCGAGATCGCCGCCCTCATCGAGCAGGACCTCGACGCCGACTGACCGTCTCGCCCGCCCCCGCCGAGCGGAGGAACTCGCCTGTATCGCGCGAGAAGCGATGCGCGAAATCCTCTTCTCGGCGGGGGCGCAGGGCGGAGGCTAGACGTCCACGGTCTCCGAGGTGCCCGACCGGGCGAGTGTCGCGAGCTGGCGGGTCGTCGCGCCCGGCAGGTACGCCCGACCGATCGCCACACCGATCCGAGGCAGATCCGCCTCGTCCCGGAAGCAGAGATACACGGGCTCGATCCTCGGATTGAACTTGCTCTTGAAGTGGTGCAGCGACCGGAACCCGTAGTAGGGCTCGAGCGCCTGACCCAGCAGATCGAGTCCGCGGTCGAGGGCGGCCACCTCGTCGTCGTCGTCCCCACTGCGAGCTAACGGGGCACCGGACAACGAGACGTGATCGGCGCCCTCCTCCTTGAACTGCAGCGCCGATCGGGCGATGAGGAACTCGACCATGTTGTTCGCGCCGGGGCCGTTCCGCTTACGCATGAGGTCCAGCGTCCAGCCGCGCACGCCGCCGTCGGGGCCACCGCGGTAGACCGGCAGCCACGACAGAGCGGCCTGGACGACCCCGCCCGAGTCGACGGCCAGGGCGATGCGCACGTCGTCGTCGAGCGCCTCCTCCACCGTCCCCAGGGTGAAACCCATCTCCGGCAGCTCCTTGTCCCCGACCCACTGCTCGGAGATCTCCCGAACCTGCGCCAGCACGGACGCCGGCTGCTCGCGCAGCAGCCCCGAGACGAACGTCGTGCCGCTCTTGGTGGCCTTGTTCATGGCGGTGCGGATCTTCTGCCACTTCTTCCCGCTGAACTCCAGGTCCGGCAGGTCCATGATGGTGTCCTCGGCGATCTGCAGCGCCCGCCAGCCGTGCGCGCGCATCCGCTCGGCCGTCTCGCCCGACACCGAGAACAGGCACGGCACCGCGGCCTGGGCCTCGGCGAAATCGACGAACGAGGCGAGGAGTGTGTCGCGGTCTGCCGGGTCCGCCACGGGATCGGCGAGGGCGATGATCGTGCCGACGTGCATGCGGTAGCCCACGACGCCGTCGGGATCGCCGGTCGCGTCGTCCCGGCCGCCGCCGAAGAAGTAGTTCATCGGCTGCCACGTGATCATCCACGACATCGTGCTGCCGCCGTGGCGCCGGATGAGCTCGCGGACGCGATCGACCACCTCGTCCGAGTGCACGCCGGAGCCGGTGACGCGCTGCCGGATCCGCACGCCGAACGCGCCCCGGCCCACCACCAGCAGGACGGCCTCACCGATCCACAGGAGGCCGGTGCCGAGGGTGACCGCGCCGAGTGACTCGAAGTCGGCGGCGACGACCAGGGTGGTGACGACGAGGGTGGCGGTCGCGGTGACCACGGCGTACGCCAGGGCCACGCCCCACGCGAGCCGGTACCCGCGGCGGAGAAGCTCGGCGGTCGCGGCGGCGATGAGGACGGACAGGAGCATGCCGGCCAGGCTCACGTCGTCGGCCTCCGTCGGACCGAGGGGGCCGTCCGAGGGCAAGACCCACACCACCACGTGGACCGCGGCGATGAACCACATGCCCGCGGAGACCACCAGTCGGGTCTCCCGGCGGGTCCGGGGCGCCAGACCCCGTTCGGTGCGGGAGAAGAACCGCTCCCCGACGAACAGGAACACCACGAAGGCGATGAAGTGCGTCAGATCGGCCAGACTCCCGACGAACAGGAACGACACGATCACGTAGCCGTACAGCACCGCGCGAGCCCGGAGCCGCCACGGCGAGACCAGGGTGGCGGTGGCGGCGGCGAGGACAGCGATCACCGCGGTCGAGCACCCGACGTCCAACAGCACGGACAACTCGGTGGCCCACTCCCACCCGACGGCGTCCCCGGGCACGATCACCGCGACCGCGCCGAGCACGCCGATGAGCTGGCCGGTTGCGGCCACCAGTGCCGTCCGCGCGGGGCCGAGCCGCCATTCGCCCACACCGATCCCCGCCGCGACCAGCACGAGGAGCGACACGTGCTGCAGCGGCGTGAGCCCGAACCACGGCCCGGTCGCCAGCGTCCACCAGCGACCGCCCTCCAATGCGGGCACGCCGTAGGCGACGTCGGGGAACCAGGAGGCGTCGCGGGCGCTGCGCCACAGGGTCTCGAAGACCAGGCCCGTGACCAGCAGTGCCGCGACGATCACGGCGGTGACGGGCAGGCGTCTCGCAGCGGTGGCGACCGCGTGGCCGGCGGTGGTGAAGGGGGACCGGGCGGCGGGGTCGTCGGTCTTCTCGGTGATCTGATCGGTGCTCACTAGGGGACCTCCGGCGAGGGGACGGCTCAAGTATGAGCCCGCCGGGGTGAACCTGTTGTTATTTCGCGAGCGACAGCGCTGTCAGGACGGTCTCTACCTCGGCCCGGTCACGTCCCCGCAGACCCAGGAGCGGACGGGGCAGGCAGTCGTCCGGAGCGAGGCGGAGCAGTTCGGCGACGGCTGCCACCACCCGCAGGCTCCCGTGCCGGGCGAACAGGTCCCACAGTGGGGCGAGCCGGTCCGACTCGGCGGAGGCCTCCCCGCTGTCGCCCGCCAGCGCCGCGCGGGCGATCTCGAGGGCAGGGTCGGGCAGCGTGCCGGCGAGGACGGAGTACCAGCAGTCGCAGCCACCGAGGAGCGCCGCGGCGGCCGAGGGATCGCCGGACACCCCCAACCCGACGCGCGCGGGGACGGCCGCCCGGAGCCGCGCGATGTGCTCGCGCGCGGCCTCGGCGTCGGGCGGGGGCGGTGGGATCTTGATCGACGCGACCGCGGGAAGCTCCGTCAGACGGGCGTAGAGCTCGGGCGTGAAGTCGAAGCGGGTGGTGCCGGGGTTGTCGTAGACCACCATCGGGACGGACAGCTCGGTCGCGACGTCGGTGTACAGGCCCACCACGTCGTCGGCGGTGAGCGGCTGGTAGCTCGTGGGGGCGAGCATGACCGCGGCGGCGCCGGCCGCCTGCGCGTCGTGGGCGAGGGCCCTCACGTGGGAGGTGCGCAGCGCGCTGATGCCGACGATCACCGGGGTTCCGCCCGCGTGCCGAACGGTCAGCTCGGCCACGCGGCGGCGCTCGGCCCGGTCGAGGTAGGCGTACGAGCCGGTCGAGCCGAGGGCGCCGATCGAGTCGACCCCCGAGCGCACCAATCGCTCGACGATGCGGGCGAAGGCGCCCTCGTCGACACGGTCGTCGCGCAGCGGGGTGAGGGGGAACGCGCTCAGGCCGGTGGTCGCGGTCGTGATCACGCGATCGCTCACAGTTTCAGCACCCGCCCGCACACCACCAGGTGCACCTCGTCGCAGCACTCGGCGACGCTCTGGTTGAGCGCACCCAGTAGGTCGCGGAACAGCCCGCCGGAGCGGTAGGGCGGGACGACGCCGGAGCCGACCTCGTTGGTCACCAGCACCACGTCGGTCCGGTCCTTGAGCGCGGCGCAGAGCACGTCGGTGCGTTCGTCGACCGCGGCGCGGGCCTCGTCGGCGGGCGCGTCCCACAGTCCCAGGCCGTCGACCGTCGCGGTGAGCCAGGTGCCCAGGCAGTCCACGAGGACCGGACCGGGCGCCTCGCGCAGGGCGGTGGCCACGTCGGGGGACTCGACCGTGCGCCATCCCGCGGGCCGGTGGGCGCGATGGTGGGCGACGCGCTTGGCCCAGTCGGGGTCGTCGAGGTCCTCGGCGGGATGACCCGGCGCCACGAACGTCACGGGCGCCGCGCCGGTGTCAGCGGTACCGGCGTCGGCGGCACCGGCACCGGCACCGGCACCGGCGTCGGCACCGGTGAGGAGTCGCACCGCGTGCCGGGACTTCCCGGACCGCACGCCGCCGGTGACCAGGACTCGCATCAGCGTCGCCGCCCCCGGTCGGCCACGGTCACTCTCGCCGTCCGCGGGTGAAGTAGAGGATCGGCCCGATGAAGTTGACCACGATGATCGCGGCCCACTTCCCCTTGGAGCCGTTGACCTTCGCGGCCGGGCGCGCGGCCAGATCCGCCCATGCGGACACGGCGAGCGAGACCTGCAGGGCGACCAGTGCCCACAGGCCCGCCCGCTGGGCGTCGCTCAGTTCGCTCAGGCGCTTCTTCCGGGCCATGCCGGACCTCCTCCGTCGATGTGGTGACCTGACTCTAGAGGGTCCCGGCGCCACTCGATCCCCTGATGGCGGCGCCCGACGGCAGGGTTTCCGGGCAGCAGTCGAGAGCGGAAGCGGGAGCCCGGATACCAACCGGCGAACAGCAGAACGAGGATGGCCAGGTCCACGATGTCGCCGCCGTAGTACATGAGCTGGGCGCCGACGCGGGCTTCGGTCGGGTCCACGCCTGTCGGTGGATGGGCGTAGAGCCACTTGCCCAGGATCGAGTGGGCTCCGATGAACAGCACGAGCACGGTGGCGCGAACACGCAGGGAGGCGCGGTGGGGGTTGGGATCGGGCCCAATCATGGCCACCGTGAATGCCACCCCCGCGAGCAGGACGTGGACGTGCACCGCCACGTGCAGCGCCGGGGCGCTGTGCATCTCCGCGAACAGGTCGGTGGCGTAGAGCAGCCAGAGGCCGCCCGCGTTGAGTCCGGCCGCGACGACCGGGTGGGTCACCACGCGGACGGGCGGCGAGCGCAGGACCGCCGACAGGGTCCGCGCGCCGGGAGCCGGGAGGGTCCGCAGCGCGAGTGTCACCGGCGCGGCGAGGACCAGCAGCAGCGGTCCGATCATGCCCAGCAGCAGGTGCCCGGCCATGTGGGCGGTGAAGTCGTGACGAGCGGCGTCCGCGATCGGGCCGGCCCAGGCCAGGCCGACGCAGGCGAGTCCGGCGATCCAGGCGGTGGTGCGCCACCGGGCCCACGGTCCGCGTGCGCGGTGCCGGTGGACGCCGGCGAGATAAGCGGCCAGAACGACGGCGAGGACGGCGATCCCGGCCGGTTCGGCGAGCCACCACTCGGCCGCCGCGTCGTGCCCGACGGTTCCGAGCCCGGCGTGACCGTCGCCCTCGGCGTGGCCGGGGTGACCGGCGTGTTCTGCGTGCCCCGCAGGTTCGGTGTGCCCGTTCAGGTGATGCCCGGAGTCCACGGCCGGTCAGCCCCAGGGGCGCCTGGCGGCGGAGGCCCGCAGCGGGACGGCCCTCGTCCGGCGCAGGATGACGAGCCCGATCAGCAGCAGGAGCACCGCGGAGATGATCCACACGAGGTCGTAGACGAGCAGGTCCACGCCGTAGCGGATCTGGTGGATGCCGAGGATCTTGTGGAAGACCACCCCGTCGAACAGCTGGAAGACGCCGATGCCGGCGAGGACCGACCCGGCCCATCGCCCCCAGGGGACCGAGATCTGCTGACGGACGTCGGCGAACATGAACAGGCCCCATACGGTGATAAGCCACGTGGCCCCGTGGAAGAGGCCGTCGGCCACGAGGGCGACCGTCGCGGTGGACAGGTCGTAGAAGTGGTGCCACTGCAGGAGCAGATGGAAGATGAACAGGTCGATGACCGAGCCGGCGATACCGCAGCCGAAGAGGAATCCCGACAGGACGAGTCGCCGGCCGATCGCGGGCGTGGGCGACGTGCCGGCGGGATCGAGGTCGGGTGACGGACTCGGTGGCGTGGGCATCGGCTGGACCCTCCGGCGGTGGATCGTCGTGCTCACGACAGGCTAGGGCCGCCTGCCGGGCCGGGCCACCGGTGCGACCGACCGCGCCCCGGTGAGGGCGCGGTCGTCGGTGGCCGCCGTCAGGCGGGGACCAGCTCCTGTTCCCGGTCGCCGTCGGGTCGGGCACCGGGCGCGGTCACCTCGCCGACCGGTGGGGTCGGCGGGTGGGTGTGGTGGTCGATCGTCGTGCGCAGCGGCTTGAGGCGGTCGATGACGACGAGCAGGGAGATCACCCCCCAGACGGCGACGGTCAGGAGATGACCGGGCACGACGTCTCCGTCGAAGTGGAGGATCGACCGGATCGACTCGACGGCGGCGGGCATGGGCAGTTAATCGTGCAGGATGCGGAAGATCTCCGGCCCCATGTAGATCGACAGCGCGCCGTTCGTGGCGGGGACGCCGAGGAACATCAGTACGCCCACCACGGGGAACACGGCGAACAGGCCGATGAGCCAGATCAGGGCCGCCACGAGCGGCGCGTAGACCGCGACGATCGGCAGCAGCGTCCGCAGCGGGCGGCTGGCCGGGGCCGCGTTGGCGCTCACCACGATGATCATGAACCCGGACAGGACCCAGCCCGTCGCGACGTACATGCTCACGGTGCCGCCGCTGTCGGAGCTGGGCAGCGGTGCCGCGTCCTCGGGGACGATCGGCAACCGCTGCGCTTCGGCGACATGGGTGAAGACCTGGTTGACCACCTGCTGCGCGGCGCTGCCGCCGGCCTGGTTGGTCAGCACCGTGGCGGTGGGGTTCTCGGCCGAGGGGAGGACGAAGGCGCCCACGATCTCGTGGTCGGCGACCATCTCGCGGGCCTCGTCGCTGGTGGCGACCACCCGCAGGTCGAACATGCCTGTCATCTGTCGTGGTGGCCAACGCCGGCATCTGCACCCCGCAGATCTGGGACACCATCGCGCCGGAGGACTTCGCCGCCACCATCGACACCAACGTCACCGGCGTCTGGAACACGGTGATGGCCACCGCGCACCACGTCATCGCGGCCGGCGGCGGGTCAATCATCCTGACCAGGCGTACGCGGGCAAGAAGACCCAGCCGTTCATGGTCCACTACACCACCTCCAAGCACGCGCTAGTCGGCAAGGCGCGGGCGTTCGCCGCCGAGCTCGGTCCGACGAACGTGCGGGTCAGCAGCATCCACCCCGGCGGCGTGGCCACCCCGACGGGCGGCGGCGACATGGTGAGCACGTTGGAGAAGGTCGGCGAGTCCAACCCGCCGCCCAACCTCATGGGCTCGACGTTCCTCGAGCAGACCTGGGCGGAGCCCGAGGAGATCTCGAACGTCGTGGCGTTCCTGGCGTCCGACGAGTCGAAGTTCATCACCGCCGAGCACATCAGCATCGACGGCGGTTCCCAGTACTTCCAGTCTGACGCGAAGCCGCGCACGGACGTACCGTCGGGGTATGACCCTGCAGGCAGCAACACCCGTCTCCCTCGGTTCCCGGTACGCCACCGGGTTCCCCGAGCTCGGCGTGCCGTGGAAGGCGGCCGAGGCGTCGGATCCGCGCCTCCTCGCCCTCAACGAGCCGCTGGCCGCCGAGCTGGGCCTGGATCCGGAGTACCTGCGCGGGGAGGAGGGGGTGCGCCTGCTCACGGGCAACCACGTGCCGGTCGGCGCCACGCCGGTCGCCCAGGCCTACGCGGGCCACCAGTTCGGCGGGTACTCGCCGCGGCTGGGCGACGGGCGCGCGCTGCTGCTCGGCGAGCTGCCCGACGGCCGCGACCTGCACCTCAAGGGCTCGGGCAGGACCCCCTTCGCACGCGGCGGCGACGGCCTGGCCGCGGTCGGCCCCATGCTGCGCGAGTACCTCATCAGCGAGGCGATGCACGCCCTCGGCGTGCCCACCACCCGCGCGCTCGCCGTGGTGGCCACGGGCACCACCGTGTACCGCGAGACGCCGCTGCCCGGCGCGGTGCTGGCGCGCGTCGCGGCGAGTCACCTGAGGGTGGGGACGTTCCAGTTCGCGCGGTCGACCGACGACGGCGAGCTGCTGCGTCGGCTGGCCGATCACGCCATCGCCCGGCACCACCCGCACGCCGCGGACGCGGAGAACCCCTACCTGGAGCTGTTCACCTCCGTCGTCAGCGCCCAGGCCGACCTCGTGGCCCGCTGGATGCTGCTCGGGTTCATCCACGGCGTCATGAACACCGACAACACGACCATCTCCGGCGAGACCATCGACTACGGGCCGTGCGCGTTCATGGACACCTTCGACCCGGCGACCGTGTTCAGCTCGATCGACACCGGCGGGCGCTACGCCTACGCCAACCAGCCGCCGGTGCTGCAGTGGAACCTCGCCCGCTTCGCCGAGACGCTCGTGCCGCTCGTCGACCCCGAACCGGAGGAGGCGGTCCGCCTGCTCACGGAGGTCCTCACCGCCTTCCCGGAGCGGTACCAGCGAGCCTGGACGGCCGGGATGCGGGACAAGCTGGGGCTGTCGGCCGAGGTCCCGGACGCCGAGGCGGACGACCTGATCGAGGAGCTGTCCCGGCTCCTCAACGCCACCCGGCCCGACCACACCGGCTTCTTCCGCGCCCTCGGCGCGGCCGCGGCGGGCGACAACGCGCCGGTCCGGGAGCACGTCGGCGTCCTGGCGGAGGACTGGCTGACGAGATGGCGGGCCCTGGGACCCGCCCGGGGATCGATGGACCGGGTCAACCCGCTCTACATCCCGCGCAACCACCTCGTCGAAGAGGCCCTCGATGCGGCCACGGCAGGGGACATGGGCCCGTTTCTCGAACTCCTCGTCGTCGTCACCGATCCCTACACCGAGCGCCCGGGGCGCGAGCGCTACGCACAACCGGCCCCTCCGGGCGCCGAAAAGCACGTCACCTACTGCGGAACCTGAGGCGAAACTCATTACAGTACAGGCGTCTTGACAGGAAACATTTACTTATTGACTCTGCCGTTTGTCAGCCATTCGTATGACACTGAGGTTGTTACATCAATCTCGTGGAGCGCCGGTGGGCGCCCTGGGGGTCATGAAGTGCGAATATTCATCGCGGACAGCGACGGCGGCTACCGGCAGCCCTCGAGGATACTCGGACGGTTCGTCGACAACCTGTCGGAATGGACAGGTGCCCGGGACACCGTCAGGGTGCAGTGGCCCACCCCGGGCACGGTGAACCCGCGGCGATCCCACACCTGGGAATCCGCGGCCGCCGCCGGCGTGGCCGACCTCAGCCGACTCGTGCGCCTGCACCCGTCGGACCCCCTCGTGCTCATCGGCGTCTGCAGCGGCACGCGCGTCATCTACGACTGGATGGACGCCCACCCGGAAGACCTCGACCGCGTGGTGGCCGTCGGGATGATCGGCGACCCGTACCGGCCGCGCGACCGCTGGCTCGACGGCACCCCGGACCCCGGCGGGCAGGGCGTGGCCGGCCTGCGACGCGGCCCGATCCCCGAGCGCACCGACTGGGTGTCCGTGCCGGGGGACCCGCTGAGCGGCGTGCTCCCGGACTGCCTCCTGCGGGGCGTCGTCCGCGCCTCGACCCTGGCCCCCGACCAGGTCTACGACGAGTTGCTCGAGGACCTGCCGGACACCCGGCCGCGCCTG
>NZ_JAALDU010000129.1 GCF_014145015.1 Dietzia sp. E1
GCCGGGCGCCGGGCGCCGGGCGCGGGGGTCGGGGGTCGGGGCGCCGGGCTCAGGCGGTCTCGGTGACCATCCCCAGGATGAGCTCGGCCATGCTGCGGGCGGTCATGGCCGTGGTACGGACCTCGCCGAGCATCGCGGCGGTGACCGAGCCGTCGTGCAACAGCGCCAGCCGGTCGGCGAGGTCGGCGATGTTGTCCGGGTCCTCCAGCCCCATCGCGGCGAGCTCGTCGCGCAGGGTCTGGGCCACCCACGTCCGCTGATCGGCCACGGCCGCGCGGATCGCCCGCTCGCCGTCGGTCGCGGGGCTCGGGAACTCGATCGCGGCCGCGAGGTGACAGGACCCGGGCATCGCCGGCTCCACCTGCTCGCGCACGATGTCGAACAGCGCGAGGATGCGTCCGCGGGCATCGGGGGCGAGGTCGGCGCGGCGGCGCCACAGGTCGCGGTCCCGTTCGGCGACCGACCGCAGGTACGCCACGACCAGCTCGTCCTTGGACCCGTAGGTGTTGTAGAGACTGGCCTTGGCGACCCCGGCCTCGCGCAGGATCCGGTCGATCCCCACCGCCCGGATGCCGTCGGTCGAGAACAGACGGGTCGCCGTCGCCAGGAGCCGCTCCCGCGGTCCGGGCTTGGTCGACCGTGTTCTCGTCACGGGTAACAGACTATCGGCAGTGATAGCCGATACCACCTCGGCCGGGCGGGCGTCGGTCAGTCTCCCGGCCCGCGGCTGTGCTGCGACGTGTCCGGGTCGGGGGTCGGCGTGCCGTCCGGGGCGTCGGGCACGTCGGGCGCGTCGGCCGTCCGCCCGGTGAGGAACTCGCCGGCCTTCTGCTGGACGCTGTCGGTGCGCGCGGCGTGCTTGCCGCCGGTGCGCTTGTCGAACGCGTCGCCGGCCTTGTCGAGGGCGGCCTCCACCTTGTCGGGGTTCTTCCGCGCGAGGTCCCTGGCCTTGTCGACCGCCTTGTCGAACAGTCCCATCTCGGGCTCCTTCCGGTGGTGGTGTGAAGAGGGTGGTGATGTGCGCGGACGGCCCGGCCCCACGGGGGAGCCGGACCGTCCGGATAGTCCTCGTGCGAGGGGTGTCAGACCCGGGAACGCCCGCGACCACGGATCGCGGAGACGATCCAGATCAGGAGGCATGCACCGACGATCGCGGCGAGAACGCCGGGGATCGAGAAGGCCTCCGGCATGGCGCCGCCCTCACTGTTGGTGAAGAACGACACGAGCCAGCCGACGACGAAGGCGCCGATGACTCCGGCGAGGATGTTGGCGACGATGCCCATCTCGGCGTCACGCTTCATGATCTTGGAGGCGATCCAGCCGGCGAGGCCGCCGATGATGATCCACGCGATGATGGTGCCCATTGCGGATGTCCTTTCCCGAGAGTGGTTCTCGGCCCGGGACGGGCCGCTCACTCAGGAGAACACGGCAGAGACACGAACGCTTCCGGTCGGAGGCTCCCGGTGATCAAACGTCGCTCACTCGTTACTGGCCCGTGTCCCTCAGGCAACCTCCGCCGAGCCGGGGTTCTTCTCGATGTACCCCGCGACGAACGAGCAGGACGGGCGCACGCGCAGGCCCTCCTCGCGGGTCACCCGCAGGGCCTCGGCGACCAGGTGTCCGGCCAGGCCACGGCCGCCGAACTCGGACGCGACGACCGTGTGCGGGAACTCGCGGACGCCGTCCGGGCCGTCGCTGTACTCGGCCTGGCCCGCCACGACGCCGTCCACGAGGATCTCGAACCGCCCCGCGGCGTCGTCGCGCCGAACCTGAACATCCTCCGAGCCGCTCATGAGTGCGACTCCGGACGCACGACCATCACCGGGCAGGGCGCCGCCTGCAGCAGCGCCCGGGAGGTGGAGCCGAGGACCATGCCCGCGAATCCGCCGCGCCCGTGGGATCCGACGACGACGAGCTGGGCGTTCTCCGACTGCTCGACCAGTGCCCGGACCGCGCGATCGCGGGTCACGTACCGCTGCACCTCGACGTCGGGGTAGCGGTCCGAGAACCCCGCCAACCGCTCCGACAGGGTCTGCAGCTGCTGGTCCTCGAGCTGCTTCCAGTCGTCCTCGGTGAGCGAGATGCCGGCGGCCGCCGCCTGGACCTGCGGGTCCATCCAGGTGTGCACCGCGATGAGCGGGGTGTCGCGCGCGGAGGCCTCCGCGAACGCCCACTCGGTGGCCTTGGCGCTGACCTCGGAGCCGTCGATGCCCACGACCACCGGGCCGGTGCGGTCGAGGTCGTCCGTGTCCTCACGGGTGACGACGACCGGGCAGAACGCGTGGCTGGCGACGGCCGCCGAGACGGACCCGAGGACCATGCCCTTGATGCCGCCCAGCCCGCGGGAGCCCAGGACGATCATCTTGGACTTGCGCGAGTAGTCGATGAGCACCTGCGCCGGGTTGCCCTCGACGATCGCGTGCGACACCTCGACGCCGAGCGCGACCTTCTCCGCGGTGGCCCGCGCCTGCTCGATGATCGGGTGGCACTCGCGCTCCAGCTCGTCGTAGACGGGCTGCGGCGGGATCATCCCCTCGGCGAACATCGCCGCCGGCATCGTGTACGTGGTCACGAGCCTGAGCGGGACGCGCCGGGCGGCGGCGGTGTTGGCGGCGTAGGCGACCGCGCCGGTGGAGGCGGCAGAGCCGTCGACGCCGACGACGACGGTGTTCTCGAGGGAGCTCATGTCCTGAGACTACCGCCGTTCTCGACAGTTGATAACAGATCTGTCGGTCACACCGGCCCTCCTCGGATCGGCCGGCGCTCATGGCCGTCCGCGTCGACCTCAACATCTCCCTCGACGGATTCGCGACCACCACCGACCAGACCGCGGACGACCCGATGGGAGAGGACTGGGGCCGGTTGACCGCCGCGTACGCCGCCACCCGCACCTTCCGCGAGCGCGTGCTGCACGACCCGAGCGGTGAGGGCACGACGGAGGTGGACGACGAGTACGCGGCGGCCTACTTCGAGGGGATCGGCGCCGAGATCATGGGAGCGGGCATGTTCGGCCTGCACGCCAATCCGGACGACCCCGACTGGCGCGGGTGGTGGGGCGACGAACCGCCCTTCCGCGTGCCGGTCTTCGTGCTGACGCACTCTCCGAGGCCGCCGATCGAGATGGCGAACGGCACCCGCTTCGTCTTTGTCGACGCCGCCCCCGAGGACGTGCTCGAGCGGGCACGACAGGCCGCCGGCGGGCGGGACATCCGGATCGGCGGCGGCGCGAGCGTCGTGCGGGACTTCCTCAAGGCCGACCTCGTCGACCAGCTGCACGTGGGGATCGCGCCCATCGTGCTCGCCGCGGGGTCCGACTCTGGGACGACCTGCGCGGGCTCGAGCGGGGACGCACCGTCACCACGGAGACGGCGGCCAGCGGGACGATCCACGTCACCTTCCGGCGCTGACCGCCGCCGGGCCCGGCCGACCCTCGGGGAGGCGGGCCCGGTCAGAACTCGTCGGGGAACGGTGCGTTCGCGGGGTAGGCCAGGTTGAAGCTGCCCTGGAACGCCGGGAGGACGGCGCGACCGGGGCCGAAGAGGAAGAAGTCGACGACGGCGTCGATCATGAGCGCTCCCGAGGTTCTAGTGGTGCATGTGATGCACGAGACAGATGTTGCGCGAGTGAGTGTAGCTCACCGACTAGGCTGAGGGACATGTCCAGTTCCAGGCGCCGCGGTCGTCCGCTCCCGCTGCGCGACGGTGTCGACCCGGTGCGGATCCGCCTCGCCGACCCCGGACAGGGACCCCGCAGCATCGTCGAGGAACTGCGACGTCGCTTCCCCGACGGGCTCGCCGAGCTCGACGCGGCCCTCGAGGCCGGGCAGGTCGTCACCGCCGACGGGGCGGCCGTCACCCCGGCCACCCGGCGGCACCGGGGGATGGACGTGTGGATGTACCGGACGCCGGACCCGGAGATCCCGGTGCCGCATCAGATCGAGGTCCTCCACCGGGACGACCGCCTCGTCGTCGTCGACAAACCCCACTTCCTCGCGACCACCCCCCGCGCCGGACACGTCACCGAGACCGCGTTGGTGCGCCTCAGGCGCGACCTCGGGCTCGACGACCTCGCGCCCGCCCACCGCCTGGACCGGCTCACCGCCGGCGTCCTCGTGTTCACCGCCGACCCCGCGTACCGCGGCGCCTACCAGGACCTCTTCGCCGCCCGCCGCGTCACCAAGACCTACCTGGCCGTGGCCCCCGCCCCCGACGGCGTCGCGACCGTGCGCGAGCGCTCCAGCCGCATCCTCAAGACCCGCGGCGTCCTCCAAGCCACGGAGGTCGACGGCGAACCCGACGCCCACACGCGCATCACCCTGCTCGACACCCGCGGCGCCGGGCCCGACCGACTGGGCCTCTACCGCCTCGAACCGACCACCGGGCGCACGCACCAGCTGCGCGTCCACATGAACGCGCTCGGCACCCCGATCCTCGGCGACGACCTCTACCCGGACGTCCTCGACATGACCCCCGGCGACTTCACCCGCCCCCTGCAGCTCCTCGCCTCCGAGATCGCCTTCACCGACCCCTTCACCGGGCAGCCACGCCACTTCGCCAGCAGACGCACCCTCGACGCCTGGCCCGGCGGGCAGGATCAGGGTGGAAACCCGGGCAATCCCCGATCGGCCCCGGCTCCGAACTCCTGCAAGCTGTAGGTCGACCACCATGATCCGAGGGAGCACATGACCACCCAGGCCGAGACCCACCACCGGGCGGGCGCGGCGGACGCCGCCGCCGTCGCCACCGACCTCGT
The DNA here is from genome assembly GCF_014145015.1 of Dietzia sp. E1. Classification (GTDB taxonomy): domain Bacteria; phylum Actinomycetota; class Actinomycetes; order Mycobacteriales; family Mycobacteriaceae; genus Dietzia; species Dietzia cinnamea_A. Next base: position 4,753 of record NZ_JAALDU010000129.1, read on the forward strand.
CATGACGTACGGGGAGGGGGAGACCGAGGTCCGCGCCCTCGACCACGTCAGCGCGACCTTCGAACGCGGCCGGTTCACCGCCATCATGGGTCCCTCGGGCTCCGGGAAGTCCACCCTCATGCACTGCATGGCCGGCCTCGACCGGCCGACCTCCGGATCCGTGCGCATCGGCGACACCGAGATCGTCGGGCTTGGGGACAAGGACCTCACCGCGCTGCGCCGCGACCGGATCGGCTTCGTCTTCCAGTCCTTCAACCTCGTGCCCACCCTCACGGCCGAGGAGAACATCACCCTGCCGCAGGACATCGCCGGCCACACCATCGACCGCGCCTGGTTCGACGAGGTGATCGGGCGACTGGGGATCGCCGACCGGCTCTCGCACCGCCCGTCCGAGCTCTCCGGCGGGCAGCAGCAGCGCGTCGCGTGCGCCCGCGCCCTCGTCGGCCGCCCCGACATCCTGTTCGGCGACGAGCCGACCGGCAACCTCGACTCGACCTCCTCCGCTGAGGTCCTGTCCATCCTGCGCAGCGCCGCCGACGACTTCGGCCAGACCGTCGTGATCGTCACCCACGACCCCCGCGCCGCCACCTACGCCGACCGCGTCCTGCTGCTCGCCGACGGCCGCGTGGTCCGCGAGCTCGAGCGCCCCACCGCCGACGAGATCCTGTCGGCCATGGGCGCCCTCGAGGAGCGGTGATGGCCGGCGGAAAGCACGAGGCGCGACACGCGCCCCGCCACTCGCGGCCCATGCTGCGCGTCTCCCTGCGCAACATCGCCGCGCACAAACTCCGACTGGTCCTGTCGGTGCTGGCCGTGGTGCTGGGCACCGCGTTCGTCACCGGCTCGCTCGTGTTCACCTCGACCCTCAAGAGCACCTTCGACGGCCTGCTCGAACAGGGCACCGCGGACCTGTCCGCCATGATCGAGCCCGAGGACCCGCGCGGCGCCGGCGTCCCGTTCGAGGTGGCCGAACGGGTCCTGGACCTGCCCGGCGTCGAGGCCGCCACGCCCGGCGTCTCCGGCACCGTGGTGCTGTTCAACGCCGACGGCACCCCCTACCAGTCCGGCGGCGCCCCGTCGGAGGGACTGGCCTGGGTCGACCCCGAGCACTCGGTCGGCGACAGCAGCTGGATCGTCGACGGCCGCGCCCCGGCCGGCGACGACGAGGTCGTCCTGCCCACCACCGTCCTCGAGAGCGCCGGGCTGGCCATCGGTGACACCGCGCAGGTCTACACCACCGGCCAGGGCATGCTCGACGTGCGGATCGTCGGCTCCTACGCCAGCGACACCGACATCGGCGGGTACGTGGGCGTCGGGTTCTCCGAGGAGCGCGCCCGCGCCCTGTTCACCGACGGTGAGAACGCCTCCGACGTGTCCGTCCGCGCCGAGCCGGGCGTGAGCCAGGAGCAGGTCCGCGACACCATCGCCGCGGAGTTCCCCGACTACACCGTCAGCACCGGCGACGAGGTCCGCGAGCGGCTCTCCGAGCAGTTGTCGACCATCCTCGACTTCGTCAACTACTTCTTCGTGGCGTTCGGGCTCATCGCCCTGCTCGTGGGCACGTTCATCATCTACAACACCTTCTCCATGCTCGTCGCGCAGCGGCTGCGCGAGCTGGCACTGCTGCGCGCGATCGGTGCGTC
>NZ_JAALDU010000130.1 GCF_014145015.1 Dietzia sp. E1
GGTGGGTGGCTCGCGCGCGGCGGGTGGCGCGGGCGACCCGCATGCGGGCGGTGACGCCGCGGATCCGCTCCCGCTCGCCGGGCTCACCGTGGTCGCGGTCGAACAGGCCGTCGCCGCGCCGCTGGCGACCCGACACCTGGCCGACCTCGGGGCACGCGTGATCAAGATCGAGCGGGAGGGCGAGGGTGATTTCGCCCGGGCCTACGACGACACCGTCCACGGGCAGGCGTCGCACTTCATCTGGTTAAACCGGGGCAAGGAGTCGATCGAGCTCGACCTGGCCTCCGGCCGCGGCCGGAGGGTCGCGGACGCGCTGATCGACCGAGCGGACGTCGTCATCAGCAACCTGGCACCCGGGGCGATGGGCCGACTCGGCCTCGGGGCGACCGAGTTGCGCGAGCGCAGAGCGGACCTCGTCGTCGTCACCATCTCCGGCTACGGCGGCGACGGGCCGTACCGCGACCGCAAGGCCTACGACATGCTCGTGCAGGCCGAGTCCGGACTGTGCTCGATCACCGGCACGCCCGAGACCGCCACCAAGACCGGCGTCCCGGTCTCCGATATCGCCACGGGGCTGTACGCGCTCTCGGCGATCCAGGCCGCACTGTTCCGCCGAGAGCGGACGGGGCTTGGCGCCACGATCGAGGTGTCCATGTTCGAGGCCACCGCCGAGTGGATGGGGCACCCCCTGTACATCCGGATGTACGCCGGGCGGCAGGTCGGCCGGATGGGACTGTCCCACGCCTCGATCTGCCCGTACGACGCGTTCCCGACCCGCGACGGGCAGGTCATGATCGGGGTCCAGAACGACCGGGGGTGGGCCGCGCTGGTGCGCGACGTACTGGGCAGACCGGATCTCGTCGACGACGAGAGATACGCCACGAACATCGCGCGGGTGGCCCGGAGGGCGAAGGTGGACGCGTTGATCGGATCGCTCACCCGGGAGTTCGACTCGGTGGAGCTGGCCGACCGACTTGATCGGTTCGGTGTGCCGGCGGCGCGGCTCAACGACGTCGCCGGGCTGGTCGAGCACCCGCAGCTCGAGGCCCGAAACCGCTGGCGCGAGGTGGAGACCCCGGCCGGTCCGGTCCGCGGACTGCTGCCGCCGATGACGTTCTCGGACGTCGAACTGCCGATGGGACGCGTGCCGGCGCTGGGCGAACACACCGAGGCGATCCTGGCCGAGCTGGCCGGGGCACTGGACGAAGGGGACACATGATGGGACTGCTCGAGGGTCGGACCGCGGTCGTCACGGGGGCCGCGCGCGGGATCGGGCTGGAGATCGCCCGGACGTTCATCGCGAACGGGGCCCGGGTGGTGGTCGGGGACATCGACGACGAGGCCGGCGCCGCGGCGGTAGCCGACCTGGGGGGCGAGGACCACGCACGGTACGTGCACTGCGACGTGCGGGACGGCGCCGCGGTCGAGGCGATGATCGACGTCGCCGAGGAGGCGTTCGGGCCGCTCGGGGTGTTCGTCAACAACGCCGGGGTCACCCGCGACGCCACGATGCGCAAGATGACCGAGGAGCAGTTCGACGACATCATCGCCATCCACCTCAAGGGAACCTGGAACGGCACCCGCGCGGCGGCGGGGCGCATGCGCGGCCACGGGGGCGGGGCGATCGTCAACATCTCCTCGATCTCCGGGAAGGTCGGGCTGGTGGGCCAGACCAACTACTCGGCGGCCAAGGCCGGGATCGTCGGACTGACCAAGGCCGCGGCCAAGGAGGTTGCCTTCGCGGGCGTGCGCGTCAACGCCGTTCAGCCGGGGCTCATCCGGACCGCGATGACGCTCGCGATGCCCGAGCACATCTGGGAGGAGAAGATGGCCGAGATCCCCATGGGGAGGGCCGCCGAACCGAGCGAGGTCGCGCAGGTGGTGCTGTTCCTCGCCAGCGACATGTCGAGCTACATGACCGGCACGGTCCTGGAGATCACCGGCGGTCGGCACATCTGACACCGCGCCGTGCTCGTCACCAGGCGAGGTCCCAGCGGATCGGCTGCTCCAACGCCGCGCGGAACTTCTTCTTCAGATAGTGGTGGTGGTCCGTGATGTGCTGCGCCATGAGGTCGTGGGCCGCCACGGCGTCGCGGTCGGCGATCGCCCGGTAGATGTCCTCGTGGATCGCGCACGTGTGGTCGCGCTGTCGCTTCGGGTAGGCCACCCCCATGGATGCGCCCGCCAGGATCCCGAGCAGCGCGTCGAAGAGATATCCGAACAGGACGTTGCCCGACCCCCACGCGATGAGGGCGTGGAACCGCTCCGAGTCCTCGGTGAAGTACTCACCCTCCTCGGCCCCCTCGCGCGTGGCCTCGACGTTGAGGCGGAGCTCCTCCAGCGCCTCGCGGCTCATGCGCCCGGCGGCGAGTCTCGCGATCGACGGCTCCATCGCCGCCCTCGCCTCCATGATCGTGGAGAACGGGGCGTTCTCGAATTGCATGAGCAGGCTCAACGCGGCGGCGAGCGTCCCGCCGTCCGGCTGCTGGACGATCGGGCCGCCACCCGGCCCGGGCTTGAGGGTGATCGCCCCTTGGAGCTCCAGGTACCGCAGGGACTCCCGCAGCGTGCCCCGGCCGACGCCGTACTCCTCCAGCATGAGGTGCTCGGGCGGCAACCGGTCACCGACGGTGTTGCCGCGCCGGGCGATGTCCTCGACGATCCGCTTCGCCACCAGTAGCGCCGTCTTCTGCGGACGCGAGACCCCGCCGGGCGCGCGCTGCGCATCGCCTGTCGTATCCATGTGCACCATCATCCTGCATTCACGGCATGAGGACCGTGAAGGCCCAGTCCAGGACGTCCGCGTCGCCGTCGGGTCGGTGAGCCCGCACCCGTGCGCGTAGATCGAGTGCGGTGCCGCCGCCCCGCAGCGGTGCGGCGGTTCCCACCTCCAACTCGCTGGACAGGGTGTCGCCCTCGCGCACGGGACCGGTGTGATCACAGGACCGCCACCCGAGCACCGTCAGCATCGCCGGGAGGGCTCGCGTGGCCTGGGACAGCGCGAGGCCGATCGTGTGTCCGCCGTAGACGAGCCGCCGGCCACCGGACACCCGCTCGTCGTGGTGGGTCTCGGCGATGTTGAGCGTGAGCCGGGCGAGCTCGGGGGCGCCGGTGACGACGTCCGCGCTCGACCCCAGGACGGTGCCGGGCGCGGGGAGTGGGTCGCCGGCACCGGGCACCGCGTTGCGATAAGCCGCCACGTCCCACCCGTCGGGCGCGGTCCACGGGCCGGGGTCGGCGGTGCCGATCGCCGACAGGTCGTCGGCGTGGTCGACGCGCTCGGGGTCGACGTCGGGGGACAGGGGGAGCATGGCGCAACGGTGGAAGTCCAGGACGGTCCGACCGAGCTGGTCGGTGGTGGTCATCCGCAACGCCGCCAGCCCGGTGGCCGGGCGGCCCGGGCGCGGGGTGTTGCGCTTGAGGCCGACCACCTCGGTGCGAGTGGCGAGTGTGTCGCCGAGGTGCGGGTGGCGGTGGAACCGCAGCCCTCGGTAGAACAGGTTGGCCTTGACGCGCTGCGTCACGACGGTCGACTGGCCTATCGCGACGTCGGTGACGAGGCCGGGGTGGGCGACGGTGCCGCCGGTGACCGCGGCGCCCAGCTGACGGTCGAGGGGGAGGCGGAGGCGGTCACCGAGGACGGCCTGGTGGGCCGCGGCCATGCCGTCGGTGAGGGTGAGCGCCGGCGCCCGGTCGAAGACCATGCCGCGCTCGAGATCGTCGAAGTACGGCCCGCCCGCGTAATCGATGCGCATGATTATTGACTATAGCGGCGTGGGTGGGGAGGATGGCGGGGGCGCCGCCGCCGGCGGCGGGTGGCGTGGTGACCGCGGTGATGGGACGACGACGAGGTGGACAGGTGCCGGAGCTGAACGACGAAGAGTCCTACCTCGTTGCCACGGTCCGGCGGTTCATCGACCGTGAGGTCAAGCCGTCGGTGCTCGAGGTGGAGCACGCGGACACCTACCCGGAGCGCTGGATCGAGCAGATGAAGCAGATCGGGATCTACGGGCTCGCGGTGCCGGAGGAGTACGGCGGCATGCCGGTCTCCATGCCGTGCTACGTCCGGCTCACCGAGGAGCTGGCCCGCGGGTGGATGTCGTTGGCCGGGGCGATGGGCGGTCACACCGTGGTGGCCACGCTCCTGGCGCAGTTCGGGACCGAGGAGCAGAAGCGGACCTACCTCCCCCGTCTGGCGACCGGCGAGATACGGGCGACGATGGCGCTCACCGAACCGGGCGGAGGGTCCGACCTGCAGAACATGTCGACGGTCGCCCGCACCGACGGGAACGAGCTGGTCATCACCGGCGCCAAGACGTTCATCACCAACGCCCGTCGCTCCGGCCTCATCGCACTGCTGTGCAAGACCGATCCGGAGGCGACCCCGCGGCACCGGGGGATGTCGATCGTGTTGGTGGAGCACGGCCCCGGGTTGACGGTCTCCCGCGACCTGCCCAAGCTCGGCTACAAGGGCGTCGAGACCTGCGAGCTTGCGTTCGATGGGTACCGGACACCCGCGGACCGCGTGCTCGGCGGCGAGCCGGGCCGCGGCTTCGCCCAGATGATGAAGGGCCTCGAGACGGGCCGCATCCAGGTCGCCAGCCGGGCGCTCGGCGTCGCGGCGGCGGCGCTCGAGGACTCGCTGGCCTATGCGCAGTCGCGGGAGTCGTTCGGTCAGCCGATCTGGAAGCACCAGGCCGTCGGCCACCATCTGGCGAACATGGCCACGACCCTCACGGCCGCCCGGCAACTCACCCTGTTCGCCGCGGAGAAGTACGACGCCGGCGAGCGCTGCGACATGGAGGCGGGCATGGCCAAGCTGTTCGCCTCCGAGGCGGCGATGCAGATCGCGCTGGACGCGGTCCGCATCCACGGCGGGTACGGCTACTCGACCGAGTTCGACATCGAGCGGTACTTCCGGGACGCCCCGCTGATGATCGTCGGCGAGGGGACCAACGAGATCCAGCGCAACGTCATCGCCTCGCAGTTGGTGGCGCGAGGCGGCCTGGGGTGAGGAGAGGACGGATATGAAGGTGTTCGAGGGACTGGACCAGGTCGAGGCGGCCGTCGGCCAGCACATCGGCTACAGCGAGTGGATGGAGATCACGCAGGAGCGCGTTGACGCGTTCGCCGACGCGACCGGGGATCACCAGTGGATCCACGTCGACCCCGCGCGGGCGGCGGAGGGGCCCTACGGCACCACCATCGCCCACGGTTACCTCACCCTGTCGCTGTTGCCGGTGCTCGGAAACCAGGCCATGGACATCCGCGGGTTCTCGATGATGATCAACTACGGGCTCGGCAAGGTCCGGTTCCCCGCGCCCGTCCCGGTGGGATCCCGGATCCGGGCAGGCGTCGAACTGACCTCACTCGACCGCAAGCCCTCGGGCGCCCAGCTCACCACTCTCGTGACGGTCGAGATCGAGGGTGGCGACCGGCCGGCGGTGGTCGCCGAGGCCATCCGCCTCATGGTCGAGTGACGGACCGCAGGCGGGAGGACGCGCGGTGAACCCACGGATGACCGAGGCCCTGGCCGACGTCGTGGTCTGCGAGCCGGTACGCACGGCGGTCGGGCGCAGGCACGGCGCGTTCGCGCCACTGCAGGCCGCCGACCTGGCCGCGGCCGCGATCACGGGCCTGCTCGGGCGCACCGGACTCGGCACGGCCGACGTCGACGACGTGATCCTCGGGCAGTGCTACCCCAACGGCGAGGCCCCCGCGATCGGCCGGGTCGCCGCGCTCGACGCCGGCCTCGAGATCAGCACGCCGGGGATCCAGATCGACCGCCGCTGCGGTTCGGGTCTGCAGGCCGTGCTGAACGCGGCGATGCAGGTCGCGGTCGGGGTCAGTGACGTGGTGATCGCCGGTGGTGCCGAATCGATGTCGAACAGCGAGTTCTACTCGCTCGGGTTGCGCGGGGGGCGTCCGCGGTGACCGGGTCGAGTTCATCGACCGCATCGCCCGCGGCCGCGTGACGTCCGGTGGCCGCGATCACCCCGTCCCCGGCGGGATGCTGGAGACCGCCGAGAACCTCCGCGCCGAGTACGCGATCTCCCGGGAGGAGCAGGACGAGCTGGCCGCCGAGAGTCAACGCCGTGCGATCGCGGCGCAGGACGCAGGGGTCTTCGACGAGGAGATCGTGCCGGTGCGGGTCCGGCGGGGGAAGGAGGACCTCGTCGTCGTCGACACCGACGAGCACCCCCGACGAGGCGTCACGGCCGAGTCCCTCGCCGCGCTACGGCCGGTCCGGTCGCGCGTCGACCCCGCGGCGACGGTGACGGCCGGCAACGCCTCGGGGGAGAACGACGGCGCCTCGGTGTGCGTGGTCACGACCCGGCGTCGCGCGGAGGAGCTGGGCCTGCGCCCGTTCGTCCGGCCGCTGGGGTGGGCGGTCTCCGGCGTACACCCCGCGCGGATGGGGATAGGCCCGGTCCCGGCCACGGCCGAGCTGCTCGGGAAGCTCGACCTGGGCCTCGCGGACTTCGACCTCATCGAGCTGAACGAGGCGTTCGCCGCGCAGGTGCTCGCGTGCCTGCGCGAGTGGGAGGCCGACCACGGGTTCACCACCGCGGACAGGGAGCGGCTCAACGTGCACGGGTCCGGAATTTCTCTCGGGCACCCCGTGGGCGCGACCGGGACGCGGGTCCTCACCACCCTGGCGCGGGAACTCGACCGGCGAGACGGACGGTTGGCGCTGGAGACGATGTGTCTCGGCGGCGGACAGGGCATGGCGGCGGTCTTCGAACGCGCGTGAGGTCGGTGGGCAGGAGTTCACGCCGACTTAACTACAGGGATGTCATTCCGGCACGCGCGGGAGTCGAAACCGGCGTAGCGTCTGCGTCAACGGTCGGTGGGGAAGCCGACCGTCGGGAGGTCCCAGCCGATGATCGTTGTACGCGATCGGGAGGGGGCCGGCACCCGGCCCTGTCGTCGCAGGACGACCTGGGCCGACCGGTCCATCCCGACACGACCGCGGGTGCCGCGGTCCAGGAGCGCGCCGTGACCGACACCGTCCGTACCTACGTCCTCGACACCTCGGTTCTGCTGTCCGATCCGTGGGCCGTCACCCGCTTCGCCGAGAACCGGGTGGTCCTACCCATCGCGGTGATCGGGGAGCTCGAGGCCAAGCGCCACCACCCCGAGCTGGGCTACTTCGCCCGCGAGGCACTGCGGCTGCTCGAGGACCTGCGCCTGCGCCACGGCCGCCTCGACGGCGACCTGCCCGTCACCGACACCGGCGGCACCCTGCGAGTCGAGCTCAACCACACCGACCAGTCGGTCCTGCCCGCCGGGTTCCGCGACACCGGCAACGACTCCCGGATCCTCGCCTGTGCGCTCAACCTGCGGGCCGAGGGCGACGACACCGTCCTCGTCTCCAAGGACGTCCCGCTCCGCGTCAAGGCGGGCTCGGTGGGACTGCCCGCGGACGAGTACCACGCGCAGGACGTCGTCCTCACCGGCTACAGCGGGGTCTCGGACCTGCCCGCCACCCAGGAGCTCGTCGACACCCTGTTCTCGACCAGCGGTGTCTCACCGCTCGCCGCCCGCGCGGCTGGCCTCGACGCCGCGACGCCGGTCCACTGCGGGGTGCGGGTGCAGACCGACTCGTCCTCCGCGTTGGCTCGTGTCACCGACGACGGCGGCCTCAGGCTGGTCCGCGGCGACGTCGAGGTCTTCGGCCTGCGGGGCCGCTCGGCCGAGCAGCGTATCGCGATCGACTGCCTGCTCGACGAGTCGATCGGCATCGTCTCGCTCGGTGGCCGCGCCGGCACCGGCAAGTCCGCCCTCGCCCTGTGCGCCGGGCTCGAATCGGTGCTCGAGCGACGTCGACATCGCAAGATCGTCGTCTTCCGGCCCCTGTACGCCGTCGGCGGTCAGGAACTCGGCTACCTGCCGGGCAGCGAGTCGGAGAAGATGTCTCCCTGGTCGCAGGCCGTGTTCGACACCCTCGAAGGGCTCGTCAGCGAGAACGTGATCGACGAGGTGATGGATCGCGACATCCTCGAGGTGCTGCCGCTGACCCACATCCGGGGCCGCAGCCTCCACGACTCGTTCGTGATCGTCGACGAGGCACAGTCGCTCGAGCGCAACGTCCTGCTCACCGTGCTGTCCCGACTGGGCACCGGATCGAGGGTCGTGCTCACCCACGACGTGGCGCAGCGCGACAACCTCCGGGTCGGCCGGCACGACGGGATTCAGGCGGTGGTGGAGAAGCTCAAGGGCCACCCGCTGTTCGCCCACATCACGCTCAGCAGGTCCGAGCGCTCGGCGATCGCCGAGCTCGTCACCACGATGCTCGAGGAGTTCCAGCCGGACGCCTCGGCCGGTGCGCTGCGGCGCATCCACGCCGCCTGAGGCGGGCGGTCGGGGGCCGGGCCCGCCCCTCGGGGCGAGGAATCCAGCGGAGAGAGGACGGCAGCGGCGCAGGGCCCGGGCGGAGTCGCCCGGGCCCTGCCCTTCACGCGGCGGGCGCGTGGCGGTTCAGCGCTCGCGATCGAGGCCGGTCATCCCGAGGACGTCGAGACGGCGGTCGAGCTCCTCCTCGGACAGCGGGTCGGGGACGAAGCCCAGCGCGATGACCGCCTCGCGGATGGTCAGCCCCTCGGCGAGGGCGTGCTTGGCGACGCGGGCCGCCTCCTCGTAGCCGATCGCCGAGTTCAGCGGCGTGACGATCGAGGGGGAGGACTCGGCCAGACGGCGCATGCGGTCGACGTCCGGCTCGATGCCGTCGATGCACCGCTCGGCGAACAGGGTCGACGACGTGGACAGGATCCGGACCGACTCCAGCACGTTGCGGGCCATCACGGGGATGGCGGTGTTGAGCTCGAAGGCGCCGCTCGCGCCGGCCCAGGCGACCGCGGCGTCGTTGCCGACGACCTGGGCGGCGACCTGCGCGACCGTCTCGCACAGCACCGGGTTGACCTTGCCGGGCATGATCGACGACCCCGGCTGCAGGTCCGGCAGGTGCACCTCGGAGAGCCCGGTCATGGGGCCCGACCCCATCCAGCGGATGTCGTTGGCGATCTTGGTCAGCGAGACCGCGACCGTACGCAGTGCGCCCGACAGCTCGACGAGCCCGTCACGGGCGGCCTGGGCCTCGAACGGGTCCACGGCCAGGCGGAGCTCCTCGAGACCGGTGAGGGAACGCAGTTCCTCGACGACGGCGGAGCCGAACCCGTCCGGGGCGTTGAGCCCGGTGCCCGCTGCGGTGCCGCCGATCGGCAACTCGCCCACGCGGGGCAGGGTGCCGCAGACACGCTCGATGCCGGCCCGGATCTGGCGGGCGTAGCCGCCGAACTCCTGACCGAGGGTGACGGGGACGGCGTCCATGAGGTGCGTGCGGCCGGGCTTGACCACGTCGCGCCACTGCTCGGCCTTCGCCTCGAACGACTCGGCGAGCACGCCGAGGGCCGGCACGAGGTCGGCGATCACGACCTCCGTCGCGGCGACGTGCGTGGCCGTGGGGAACGTGTCGTTGGACGACTGCGACATGTTCACGTCGTCGTTCGGGTGGACCGTGACGCCCTCGGCCGCGCAGAGCGAGGCGATGACCTCGTTGGTGTTCATGTTGGAGCTCGTGCCCGACCCCGTCTGGAACACGTCGACGGGGAAGTGATCGTCGACCTCGCCCTCGGCGATACGGCCGGCGGCCGCGACGATCGCGTTCACCTTCTCCCGATCGAGCAGGCCGAGGCGCCCGTTGACGGTCGCGCAGGCGGACTTGAGCAGCCCGAGCGCGCGGATCTGCGCCCGCTCGAGGCCTCGGCCCGAGACGGGGAAGTTCTCCACGGCGCGCTGGGTCTGTGCACGCCAGAGGGCGTCGACCGGGACCCGGACCTCGCCCATCGTGTCGTGTTCGATACGGAATTCAGTCTGATCGGCCATACCGCCACAGTAGGCGCGCCCGCCGCGCCGTGCAGGAACAATGCGGCCGCGCCCGCCGCGCCGTGGAGGACCTGGGGCGCGGGCCCGGCGGTCGCGGGTGCCGTCAGCGGGCGTCGGCGGCCTGACCGTAGTCGACGGCCGAGAACTCGCGGAGCTTCTCCATCTTGTGACGGCCCTCGACGTGGCGGACCGTGCCGGACTTGGACCGCATGACCAGGGACCGGGTGACGGCGCCGTTGGAGCGGTAGCTCACGCCCCGGACCATGTCGCCGTTGGTGATGCCGGTGGCGGCGAAGAAGCAGTTGTCGCCCTTGACGAGGTCGTCCGTGCCGAGGATGGCGTCGACCTCCAGGCCGGCATCGACGACCTTTTGCCGCTCCGCGTCGTCCTGCGGCCACAGCTGGCCCTGGATCTCGCCACCCATGCACTTCATGGCGCACGCGGTGATGATGCCCTCCGGCGTACCGCCGATGCCCATGAGCATGTCCACCGAGCTGTCGTCGGAGGCCGCCGCCACGCCGCCCGCCACGTCGCCGTCCATGATGAGACGCACCTTGGCGCCGGCGGCACGGATCTCGGCGATGAGCTCGGCGTGGCGGGGCCGGTCGAGCACGCACACCGTCATGTCGCCGACGTCGATGTTCTTGGCCTCGGCCACCGACCGGATGTTCCACTCGGTGGACTTGGACAGGTCGATCCGGCCGACGGCGTCCGGGCCGACCGCGATCTTGCGCATGTAGAACACCGCCGACGGGTCGAACATCGCGCCGCGCTCGGCGACCGCTATCACGGCGATCGAGTTGGGGCGACCCTCCGCCATGAGGCGGGTGCCGTCGATCGGGTCCACGGCCACGTCGACCGCCGGTCCGTCACCGGTGCCGACCTTCTCGCCGTTGTAGAGCATGGGCGCCTCGTCCTTCTCGCCCTCACCGATCACCACGGTGCCGTCCATGTCGACGGTCGAGATGAGCTCACGCATGGCGTCGACCGCGGCACCGTCGCCACCGTTCTTGTCGCCCCGGCCCACCCAGCGCCCGGCGGCGAGAGCGGCGGCCTCGGTCACACGGACCAGCTCCATGGCGAGGTTACGATCGGGGCGCTTGGCGTCTGACATAGGTGGTCTGGCTCCTCGGAGGCGGGCGCGGGCGCGACGGGGTCACGCGCGTGCGGCGGGTTGTCGGCGCTCATTGTTCCACCTCCGCCACCGGGCCGGGGCCCACGCGCCGGAGTCGCCCCGGGTGGGTGGGATACTCACAGGCGTGGCCGAGGCGAAACCGAGAATCCTGCAGGGCAACCGCGACATGTTCTGGTCGGTGGTGGTGCTCATGGTCATCTGCGGACTCTTCGCCGGTGTCGCCGGACTGTGCACCTTCAGCCCGTCGGGCCCCGAGCAGGGGCAGATCCCGCAGTTCGACGCCGACGCGTCCCTGCGCCAGGACGCCCGCAGCCTGGAGTACCCGATCCGCTCGCCCGAGGTCCCCGCGGACTGGACCGCCAACTCCGGCCGCGTCCAGGGCTTCGCCGGCACCACCTCCAGCCACGTCGGCTGGGTGACCGGCGAACGCAGCTACGTCGAGCTCGTCCAGTCCGACGCACCGGAGGACGCGTTCCGCTCACTGAACGGCGGCCCGCGGCCCGAGCGCACCATGGTGCCGATCGCCGGGCGGGAATGGACGGTCCTCACCGGCGACGACGTCCGCCCCGTGTGGGTGCTGGACCTCGACGACGTCCGCGTGGCCGTGACCGGCTCGGCGCCCACGGATCAGTTCGAGACGCTCGCCGCCGCCGTCCAGGACGCGGAGCCGCTCCCCGCGCAGTGATCGCCCGCGCGGGGAGGTGAGCCCTCCCGCGTGACCGGGCGGCGGGCTCAGCCCCGGCCTGCGCCGCCCTCGTCGTCGTCGCCGAGGACCGCGTCGATGCGCGCACGTGCGCCGTCGAGATGCTCGGTGCACCGCGCGGCGAGTTCCTCGCCCCGCTCCCACAGGGCGAGGGAGGCGTCCAGGTCCTGGCCGCCGGCCTCGAGGATGCGCACCACCTCGATGAGCTCGTCGCGGGCCTGCTCGTAGCCCAGTTCGGAGACGGGGGTCTGCTCGTCGGACATCAGGACTGCTCCTCATGGGTGTCGGTCTCGGGGGTGTCGGTGGTGGGCGGCCCGGTGGTGGGCGACTCAGTGGTGTGCGACCCGGTGGTGGTCGGCGCGGGGGC
>NZ_JAALDU010000131.1 GCF_014145015.1 Dietzia sp. E1
CGCCTGCGCCGGAGCCACCGTCATGGCCTGCCTCGATGCCGCGGGCGCCCGGTCGGGCGCGCTGGAAGGCGCACGCGTCCTCATCGCGGGGTTGGGCATGCTGGGGGTCAACGCGGTCGCCGCGGCCCGGTGGTACGGGGCGGCGGAGGTCAGAGGGTCTGACCCCGATCCGAGTCGCGTGGAGGTCGCCCGCCGCTTCGGCGCCACCGCCGACGGCGCCGGTGGCCCGGTCGACGTGGCGGTGGAGCTGTCGGGTACCCCCGCCGGGGTCGCGACGTGCCTGGACGCCCTCGACGTGGGTGGAACCGCTGTCCTCGCGGGTTCGGTCGCCCCGTCCGCGCCGATCATGGTCGATCCCGAGCGGATCGTCCGGGGCCTTCACAGGGTCGTGGGCGTGCACAACTACGAACCCGTCCACCTGGACCTGGCACTGCGACTGCTCGCGGACACCACCGGCAGTCTCCCGTGGGACGACCTGGTCGACGGCCCCCGTCCCATGGCCGAGGTGGCGGCGGTGGCCGCGGGAGTGGAACCGGCGGCCGCCGGTAGACTCCGGGTGGCGTTGCGGCCCGGAGACTAGCCCGGGTGGCGGGACCGCCGGAGGTGGAAGGCGTGACGGCAGACCGGGACGCGGGCGTGGCGCGGATCGAGGACGCGCTGGTCGCTGAGATCGCCGATCAACCCGACGGCACGCTCCTGCCAAGCGAGACCCGCCTGATGCGCCGTTTCGGCGAATCCCGGTCGGTGGTCAGGTCCGCGATCGGAGGGCTCGAGCGTCGCTTCCTGGTCCGGCGGGTCCAGGGCCGCGGGACCTTCGTCAACCGTCGGGTGGAGTACCCCATCTCCTCGGCGGTCGAGCCGTCCTTCCACGGGATCGTCTCGGCGAGCGGGGCGACCGCGCGCGTCGTCACGCTCTCGCACCGGGTCGAGGTGGTCGACGACGACAGGGCGGCCGCCCTGGGAATTTCCCCCGGTGATCAGGCCATCCGGCTCGAGCGACTCGGCTACATCGACGACGCGCCGGCCTGCTTCTTCGACGAGTGGGTGACGGGCGACATCACCACGGATTTGCAGACCGCGCTGCGCGTGGTGGGTTCGCTTGGCGAGGTGATCCGCGGAACCGGCGGGCAGATGCGACGTGAGCGGTTGAGCGGGAGCGTCGACGTGGCCCCACCCGCCGTCTGCGCCCGTCTGGAGATCGACCCGTACACGCACACCTGGTTCGTCGAGTCCCACAACGTCGATGCCGAGACCGGCCGTCCGCTCATGGTGAGTTACGCCTGGACCAGAATCGACCGGGTCCGCATGGTGTTCGGTCGATGATCGGCGTCCCCCTTCACGGCGCGCCGGACATCCTCGTCACGGGGGCGGACGTGGTGACGGGCGATGAGGTCGTGCCGGCCGGCGCGATCGAGGTCCGCGACGGTCTGATCCGGTCGATCGGCCCGGCCGTCGGCCGGGGCGTGCGCACGGACCTCCCGGTCATCGACGCGACGGGTCTGATCGTGCTGCCCGGGTTCGTCGACCTCCACTGCGACGGGTTGGAGGGCGAGATGCGTCCCCGACGCGGAGCCCCCGCGGTCGCCGCCGACTCAGCCTTCCTGTCCTTCGAGTCGCGTCTCCGGGCGGCGGGCGTCACCACGGTCTTCCACTGTGTCGGGGCACGCGAGATGACCGCGCACGGCGTCCCGGTCGCTCCGGGGTCGTGGCGGGCGGCGCACGGCCGCATCGCCGCGGCGGACTCGACTGTGGTGGACCACCGCGAGATGGTGCGGCTGGACATCTTGTCGCCCTCGGCGGTCGAGGAGCTGCGAGAACTCCTCGACGACCGCCCGGCCGGTGCCGACCCGCTCGCGGTGAGCCTGGAGAACCACTCGCCCGGTCAGGGGCAGTACCGAGACCCCGGCGTCCTCGCCGACTACGTGGTGGCCACCGACGGCGTGGGCCGTCAGGAGGCGCTCGCCCGTGTGGAGTTCCTCCACCGCCGCCGCGAGGCCGGTGACGCGGTGATCGCCCGGACCCTCGAAGCCGTGCAGGAACTCGTGGCCGCCGGTCGAGTCGTTCCCGTCGGCCACGACCCGGACACGCGGGAGGCCGTGGACGCGCTCGTCGCGCGGGGCGGCCGGATCGCCGAGTTCCCCATCACGGCCGAGGTGGCCGGGTACGCGATCGCGCGCGGCCTGGGCACGGTCGTCGGCGCGCCAAACCTTCTGCGCGGAGGGTCGCACGCCGGCAACGTCTCGGCGCTCGAACTGGTCTTCGGCGGGATGGCCACCGCCGTCGCCTCCGACTACCATCCCGGTGCACTGGTCGGTGCGCTGGCCGTCCTCGTCACGCCCGTCGAGGAGGGTGGGGCCGGCCTGACGCTGCCTGCGGCGTCCGAACTCCTGTCCGCGGGCCCGGCTCGCCTTGCGGGGCTGCATGACCGCGGGTCGTTGGTGCCCGGGATGCGGGCGGACCTGGTGTTCGTCGAGCCGCGTCCCGGCACGTCGGTTCCGCGCCGGGTGGTGGGGACGCTCACCGCACGCACCGGGCCCGCCGTCTGAGCCGCCCGCGGCGGCCGCCACCCGAGGCGATCACCACGCGTGCGCCGCCTCGGTGGCAGCTTGTCGGGCGACCTGAAGGTTTTGCCACGATTCGTTCATATCCGGTACGACCACCGAGCCCGTTGACGTCGCTCACGTTGGCCAGTCTCAGGAATGCCCACCAGCGCATGACCCGAGAGGATTCCAATGCGACGAACACTGACCGCGGGCATGGCCACCACGGCCCTGCTCGCCCTACTCGCTCCCGCGATCCCGGCCGCGGCCCAGCCGGCTGCGAGCCCTCTGCCGTTCGCGGAGAACTTCGACAGCCTGTCTTCCCAGCTCCAGCCGCGGGTCGACGAGACCACCATCCCCGAAGACCTCCTCGGCTGGACGGACTCCGCGCCGGCGGGATGGACCGTGACCAACCTGCCGTCGATCGAGGACGCCGGGAAGACCGAGTGGCGGGGGTGGACGTTCGCGACACCCGAGTTCTGGGCGGCCGCGCAGTCGGCCCAGGGGCGCGAGAATTTCACAAAGGCGAGCGGGGTCCTCGCCGTCGCCGACAACGACGAGTGGGCCGACGCCTCGGACGTCCCCGGCAGCGGGGACACCACCCTCTGGGAGAGCACACTCACCTCGCCCACGATCACCGTGTCGGGGAAGACACAGGTGCACGTGAACTTCGACTCCAGCTACCGGCAGACCCAGGAGCAGGTCGGCGCGCTGGACGTCCGCTTCGACGGTGGCGAGACCGTCCGATTGTTCGAGTGGAGCACCGAGTCCCTCGGCGACCAGACCTACCTGGAGAACAAGACGGTCACCGTGCCGGTCGAGGTGCCGGCCGGTGCGACCTCGATGGAACTCGACTTCGTGATCGAGGACGCCCACAACGACTGGTACTGGGCGTTCGACAACCTGTCGGTGGACGACGCGCCGCGTGAAGGCGCCGAAGGACCGATGCCGCCGCCGCCACCGAGCCCGTCCGATGTGCCGGACGGCATCAGTACGAACAAGTCCCTGTTCATCGACTTCGACGGCGTACGCCTCGACGAACTGCGGAACTACCACACGCCGAACATCGACGCCCTCATCGAGCGCGGCTCGTTCGGCGTCTCCTACATGCACGACAACGCGCTCGGCCCGACCGTCTCGGGTAACGGTCACTCGAACATGCTGACCGGCGTGTGGAGCGACAAGCACAGCGTGGAGGACAACACCTTCACCGACATCAACATCGAGCAGTACCCGAGCTACCTCGACCGTTTGGAGACCGCGAACCCGGACTTCTCGACGTTCTCCACCCTGGACTGGACGCCGATCAACACCTACATCATCGACGCCCCGGACGTGAAGCTGCAGCAGACCGGCGCAGGCACCAAGATCACCGATCAGATGAGCACCGATGCCGCGGTCGAGGCGCTCACCACCCGCAACCCGGACGCGCTGTACGTGTACCTGCACGACGGTGACGCGGTGGGCCACTGCTGCACGGCCGAGTCGGTCGAGTACAAGCTCGCCATCGAGAACCTGGACCGGCGCGTGGGTGAGTTGGTGCGGGCCGTCGAGGCACGCGAGACCTACTCCGAGGAGGACTGGCTCATCATCGCCTCGACCGACCACGGCTTCACCGGCACCGGTCACGGGGGCGACCAGCACGCGACCCGGAAGGTGTGGACGCTGGCCGCCGGCGGCGACATCCCGGCCGGGCCCGCCGACCGCGAGTACCGCCAGGTCGACGTCGCGGCGACCATCCTCGACCACATGGGCGTCGAGGCGCAGCCGGAGTGGGACCTGGACGGGATCCCGATCGGGACGCCGTCGACCGACCCCTTCGACACGGTGAAGGACGAGCTGGGCCCGGTCGTGGACGAGCCGGCCAAGAACCCCGACGCCGGGGGCTGGACCAAGCAGACCCCCGAGGGGTGGAGCATCGACGAGCAGACCGAGGGCGGCGTCACCGAGTACCGCGGCTGGTCGTTCGCCTCCGGAGAGTTCTGGACGACGAGTCAGGAGGGTGAGGGCCGGGGTTCGTTCGTGCGGGGTCGCGACGTGGTCGCGGTCGCCGACCCCGACGAGTGGAGTGACGCCGGCGACCCGGCCGGCGCCTTCGACTCGACCCTGTGGTCGCCCTGGCAGCGCGTGGACGCCGGCGCCGACATCGATCTCTCGTTCGTCAGCCACTACAGACAGCACGCCGATTCCACTCAGCACGCGCAGGTCGTCGCCGAGTTCGACGACGGCACGCGGACGGTCCTGTGGGAGCGGGGTGCGGATGCCGGAGCCCGCTTCGACATCAGTGCCGTGGAGGAGCTCACGACCACGGCGCCCGAGGGCGCCACGCAGGTGCGCATCGGGTGGAGCCTGACCACCGAGTCGCCTGAGACGGCCGGATACTGGGGCGTGGACGCGCCGGAGATCCACACCGGGTACACCGGTGCGCCAGAGGAGCCGGGAGAGCCGGGGCAGCCCGAGGAGCCTCAGGTCCCCGGGACCGGCTCCCTGGGATCGCTCGGCATGTTCAGTTCGAACGGGGCGTCGACCTCCCCTGGGTCGCCCGACGCGCTGGGCACTCTGAGCGCCTTCGGGGTCACGCGCCCGTAGTCAGCGCTCATAGCCACGCGCCCGCTGCTCGACGGCCACCCGCCGCCGCTCCGCAGGCACCCGCCCGCAGTCGCCGGACCGTCGTGTCCGCCGACTGCGGGCGTCGGCCGTTCAGCCCCGGAAGGGCTCGGCCTTCTCCTCGGGGTGCTCGACGAAGTTCTCGAGGCCCTCGGCGACCAGCTTCTCGCCGTGCGCCTTGTCCCGCCACTCGCCCGGGGTGACGTGCTTGCCCGGCTCGAGGTCCTTGTAGTGGAGGAAGAAGTGCTCGATGGCCTTGAGCTCGAAGTCGGGGACGTCACCGATGTCCTGGATGTGATCCCAGCGAGGGTCCAGGTCGGGCACGCACAGCAGCTTGTCGTCGCCGCCGGCCTCGTCGGACATCGTGTAGACGCCCACGACGCGGGACTTGACGATCACGCCCGGGTACACGGACTCGTCGAGCAGCACGAGGGCGTCGCAGGGGTCGCCGTCGTCGGCGAGGGTCTTGTCGATGTAGCCGTAGTCGGCCGGGTAGCCCATCGAGGTGAAGAGGAACCGGTCGAGGTAGATCTTGCCGGTCTCGTGGTGGATCTCGTACTTGTTCCGCGAACCCTTGGGGATCTCGATGGTCACTTCGACGGTCACGGGCTACCTCACAAATCGTCATGCTCCGGAACCCGAGACGGCTCTCCCGGGCAATTCGGGGTGATTCTAGTAGGCGCCACCGGCGTCGGGGGTGGGCGCCGTCACGCGGGCCGCTAGCGTGGGGCGGTGCGGACCGCGCGGCGTCGGCGACCGCCGCCTCCCGGCGGTGGTGGCGG
>NZ_JAALDU010000132.1 GCF_014145015.1 Dietzia sp. E1
CGGGTGCGGGTTCCCGATCCGGTGAAGCTCGTGGTGTTCGGACGGGCCGCCGCGGGCCGCAGCCGGGCGGTGGCGCGATGAGCCCCCGGCACGCCCCAGACGGGCCCGTCGTGGTGGTGGGCGGCGGCATCGCCGGCCTGGCGACCGCCGCGCTGCTCGCCCGCGAGGGCCGCGATGTCACCCTGGTCGAGGCCACCGATCAGGTCGGCGGCCGCGCCGGAAGCTGGTCGGCCGGCGGGTTCCGCTTCGACACCGGGCCCTCGTGGTATCTCATGCCCGAGGTGTTCGACCACTTCTTCCGACTCTGCGGCACGTCCGCCGACGAGCAGCTCGACCTGGTCCGCCTGGACCCCGGGTACCGCGTGTACTTCGAGAACCGGCCCGACCCGGTGGACGTCCGCTCGGACCGCGCGGCGTCCACGGCCCTGTTCGAGTCGCTCGAGGCCGGCGCCGGGCGGGTGCTGGGCAAATACCTCGACTCGGCACGCACGACGTACGACCTGGCGCTCAAGCGGTTCCTCTACACCAACTTCACCTCGTATCCGGCGCTCGTGCGCCCGGACGTCGTGGCCCGGGCCGGCAGCCTGGTGGCGCGGCTCGTGCAGCCGCTGCACTCGTATGTGTCGCGGCGCTTCTCCGACCGGCGTATCCAGCAGATCCTCGGCTACCCGGCCGTGTTCCTGGGCTCCTCGCCGTACCTGGCGCCGTCGATCTACCACCTCATGAGCCACCTCGACCTCACCGACGGCGTCCTCTACCCGCGGGGCGGGTTCACCGAGGTGATCGCCGCCGTGCGCAGGGTGGCCGAGGAGCAGGGGGTGCGCATCCACACGGGCACCGAGGCGATCGAACTCGTCACCACATCCGACGGCGCCGCCGGGAGTGGGTCCGGCCGGGCCCGCGCCCGTGTGCAGGGCCTGAAGGTGCGCGACCGGGCGGGGGCGGAGCGGACGCTGCCGGCCGGCCTCGTCGTCGGCGCCGCCGACCTCCACCACCTCGAGACCCGGTGGCTCCCGGAGGACCTCCGCACGTACCCGCAGAAATACTGGGACGCCAAGACGCCCGGGCCGGGCGCGCTGCTCATCCTGCTCGGCGTGCGCGGCGAGCTGCCGCAGCTCGCGCACCACACGCTGCTGTTCACCGACCGCTGGGAGGAGGGGTTCGACGCGATATTCGGCGACGACCCGCACATCCCCGACCCGGCGTCGCTCTACGTCTGTCGACCCAGCGCCACCGACACCGACCCGGCTGCCGGGATCGCGCCGGAGGGGCACGAGAACCTCTTCGTCCTGGTCCCGATCCCCGCCGACCCGTCGCTCGGGCACGGGGGCGTGGACGGGGCCGGCGACGCGGTGATCGAGGCGGCCGCCGACCGCGCGATCGCCCAGATCGCCGAGTGGACCGGCGCGGACGATCTCGCCGAGCGGGTGGTCGTGCAGCGCACCATCGCGCCCGCCGATCTCGAGGCCGACCTCGGCGCGTGGCGCGGCACCGCCCTGGGCCCCGCGCACACGCTGGCCCAGAGTGCGTTCTTCCGCACCCGCAACGTGAGCAAGCACGTCGACGGCCTGTACTACGCGGGCGCCTCGACCATCCCCGGCATCGGTCTGCCGATGTGCCTCATCAGCGCCGAGCTGGTGCTCAAGCACGTCCGCGGGGACACGAGCACGGCGCCGGTCGCCGAGCCCGGCGGGGGCACGGTGTTCGAGCGGGCCGCCACCGATCGGGGCACGGTGTTCGACCGGTGATCGGGCTGGCGTACCTGGCGGTCCAGGCCATCTCGTTCGCGGGCATCCTCGTCATCGATCACCGCTGGAAGCTCGCGGCGTTCCGCGCGCCGGCGGCCACCGCGCTCGCCGTGACCGCGTCCGTGGCGCTGCTGCTGACGTGGGACGTGCTCGGCGTGCGCAGCGGCGTGTTCTTCCGCGGGCAGACCGACTTCATGACCGGGCTGCTCGTCGCGCCGGAGATCCCGCTCGAGGAGGTCGTGTTCCTCGCGTTCCTGTCGCACCTCGCGCTCGTGTGCGCGACGGGCGTGACCACGGCCGTCGAGCACGTCTCGGCGCGGCGGGCGAAGCCGCGCGCGGAGCAGCGGGTCGGGACGGGGGAGCGGCCGTGAGCATCTACTCGACCATCAACTTCACCATGGCCATCCCCGTGGTCGCGGGGGCGCTCATCGCCCTGTGGCGCCTGCGCGGCGAGGACCGGCGACGCTGGCTCATCGGGGTCGGCGGCTCGCTCGTGGTGCTGCTCGTCCTCACGGCGATCTTCGACAACATCATGATCGCCGCCGGGCTCGTGGCCTACGACGACGCCCTCACCAGCGGCATCCGTCT
>NZ_JAALDU010000133.1 GCF_014145015.1 Dietzia sp. E1
CCACGCGGCCTCGGCCGCCGCGACGGACCCGCCGACCACGGCCGCGGGGAGCCCGCGGACGGCCCGACCGGCGTTGTCGATGAGCCCCAGCTGGCGGGCGAGGTCGGCCCCCCGGTCGATGACACGGAGGACGAACTTGCGGGCCGGCCGGCCTCCCGAGCCCCCGATCGGGTGGATCTCGCAGGTCACGGAGAAGAGGGCGTCGAGTTCGGCGGCGAGCCTGTCGGCGATCTCGCAGGAGTCGACCTCCGCCTCGATGACGAGTCGGCCGGAGAGGACCTGGAGCGTTCCGGCGAACCTCAACAGCGCGGCGACCTCGGCCCTCCTGGCCTCGGTGTTCCCGACGGGGACCCTCACCAGTTCGGACTTGACCTGTGCGGTCAGCGACACGCCCTGCTCCTTCGTTCTCCGGTCGTCACCCCGCGCCCCCCGGCAGCGAGGCGGCGAGCGCCGTTGCCAGCGAGGCGGGGTCGTGGACAGCCCTCATGGTCCCATCCGAGCCGGTCTTCGCTATCTCCGCGGTCACCACGCGGGCGCCCAGCCCGGCCGCCGCGCGCTCGAGGTGCTCGCGTTCGGTGGCGCTGAGCGGCATCCGCGGGTCCACGAGCAGGACGTCGACATCGACCCGTGGCGCGTGCTGGCGCAGGACGTGCAGGTGCTGCTCGGCGGAGAAGCCCGCCGTCTCCCCCGGCTGCGGGGCGAGGTTGAGCACGAGGGCCTTGGTGGCGGCGGTCCGCGTGAGGGCCGCCGCGATCTCCGGTACTAGGACGTTGGGGATGACGCTGGTGAACCACGAGCCGGGGCCGAGCACGACGAGGTCTGCCCGGTCGATCGCCTCGACCACCCCGTCCGCGGCGGGCGGGGCGTCGGGGATGAGGCGCACGCGTCGGACGCTGCCCGGCGTGGTCGCCACGGCCACCTGCCCGATGATGGTGCGCACGACCCTCGGGTCGGCCTCGAGACCGACGACCTCGGCCGCGATGTCGAGGGCCACCGGGGACATGGGCAGGACCCGTCCCGTGACGCCGAGGATCGAGCCGACCGCGTCGAGGGCCTCGATCGGGTCGCCGAGGAGTTCCCACAGTCCGGCGAAGACGAGGTTGCCGACGGCGTGCCCCGCCAGGGCCCCGGTACCGCCGTAGCGGTGCTGGAAGAGCCTCGTGAGGCGGGCGTGTTCGTCGTCCTCACCGGCGAGGGCGCACAGCGCCATGCGCAGGTCGCCGGGCGGGAGGATGCCGAGCTCGCGGCGCAGGCGGCCCGAGGAGCCCCCGTCGTCGGCGACGGTGACCACCGCGGTGACGTGGTCGGCGACGAGCCGACCGGCCTTCAGGGTCGCCGAGAGGCCGTGGCCGCCGCCGAGCGCGACGAGCGAGGGGATCCGCTTCGTGGGTTCCGTCATCGCCGGGTCACTCCCGTCCGAGGTCGCGGTGGCGGACGTGAACGTCGACCGCGTCCAGGCCGGTCAACCGGCCCGCGAGGGACTCGGAGATGGCCACGCTGCGGTGCTTGCCGCCGGTGCACCCCACGGCGATGGTCATGTACCGCTTGCCCTCGCGTCGGTAGCCGGTCATCGCGAGCCGGATCATCGTCACGGCGGCGCGCAGGTACTCCTCGATGGACTCGTCCGCCAGGACGTAGTCCTGCACGGGCTTGTCGCGCCCGGTGTGGGGCTGGAGTTCGGGGATCCAGTGCGGGTTGGGCAGGAAGCGCATGTCGAGGAGCATGTCGACGTCCACCGGGACGCCGTATTTGAAGCCGAACGACTCGACGGTGAGGTGGAAGTCGAACCCGAGGTCGCCGAACGGGGTCTCCAGTCGGTGGCGCAGGTCGTGGACGCTGAGCGCGGTCGTGTCCACGACGACGTCGGCGCGTCCGCGCAGACCCTCGAGGATCCGGCGCTCCCGGGTGATCCCGTCGATGAGCCCGCCGCCGGACTGCAGGGGGTGCGAGCGGCGCACGTTGTTGAACCGGTTCACCAGCGCCTCGTCGGAGGCGTCCAGGAACAGGATGCGGGACCGCTGTCGGCCGGCGAACAGTTCGAGCAGCTCACCCAGGTGTTCGTCGAAGCCGAGGCTGCGCGTGTCGACGACGATCGCGAGCCGGCGGGGTTCGTCGTCCGAGTCGTCGAAACGGCCGAGGAACTCCCCCACGAAGGGCAGCGGGAGGTTGTCCACGACATACCACCCGAACTCCTCGAGGACCTTCGAGGCCGTCCCCTTGCCGGCCCCCGACATGCCGCTGATCAGGAGGAGCTCACGCCCCCGGTCGTCGTCGCAGTCGTCCATCGTGTCACCTCGCGTCGTTCGTCGCGGCCGGCCCCGGCCGCCCCGC
>NZ_JAALDU010000134.1 GCF_014145015.1 Dietzia sp. E1
TGAGAACAGGACTACTGAGCAGAAACGACGCTAGCGCACAGGAGTGTTGACGACCAGAGGTCAGAAGCTGACAGCACTATGCCTGGTGAGATCTAGGCTGACGTGCCGCCCACTTCTGAAAATGACAGGAGTGGTCGGACCACGAGCAAGCCGCCGCGGTGTCTCGGAAACCTAATGATTGTCAACGCATGTCGATGTCCGTCATGCCTTGGATCCCGGACATTCGGGGGTGTGGTGCAGGAAAGCTGGGGAGGCGAGAAGCACCCGGGAAGCGGCGGTTGACGCGTCGCACTGGATGAAATTTCCATCACAGTTTTGGCGTGGAGTGTTCATCCACGGTTTGGTCGGACGCCACCGATGCGACATCTGGTCCTCCTAATTTGGGCGACGTGACCAGAACCGATCTTTCATCCTCACGCCTTTGGCGCGGCGACGGACAACCTCTGCTCGAGCAGATCCGCCTTGCAAGTGCATCGTTCTCCGAATCGGAGAAGCGAGTTGCGCGCTCGATCCACGCCGATCCGCGTGTCGTCATGACGAGCTCCGTGACGGAGTTCGCCCAGATATCTGGAACGTCGGTCGGGTCAGTTGTGCGGTTCTGCCAGAGGTTCGGTCTGCATGGCTTCCAAGAGTTCAAGCTCCTACTCTCGCGCGAAACCCCGCCCGATAGCCCGGGCCCGACCGATGCAGAGGATCCACTCATGAGCACTGTGCGGGGGACTCTGCGTGAAAGCGCGGACGCACTGGAAGCAACCGCCACTCACATCGACCTCAGCGACGTGACGACCATCGTCGACGCCCTAGCATCGGCCCGACGCATTCGGTTCGTAGCAGTGGGCACGTCCGCTCCGCTTGCCTCAGACGCAGCCTATCGACTTACGGCCCTCGGACTCGACGCGACGTTCACCCCCGACTTCATCGCCCAACACGTCGCCGTCCAGGGCCTTGATGAGCGCGACGTCTGCTTTGTCATCAGCCACACGGGATCGACGAAAACGACGCTCGAGGCGGCGCGCACCGCTGCCAATTCAGGAGCGAAAGTCATCGGCATCACGAGCTTCCTCACATCCCCGCTCACAGAGATCGCACACGCGCTGATCGTCGCGGGGAGCTCGGAGACGCGGCATCGAGTGGAGGCGATGACCAGCAGAATCGTGCATCTCTCACTTCTCGATGCCATCTACAGCGTGCTCACGATCCGAGTCAGCGGCGCGACGGAACGGCGTGACGAGGCCGAAAAACTCGTCAACTCCCACCGGATCTGATCCGGCTCGAGCCCCATAGACAGAGAGCGAAGATCGTGAACGGACAGGTCACCGACACCGACGGCAACCCGCTGGCGGACATCCGGGTAAGCGACGGGAACACCGTCGTGCATACTGCGGCCGACGGGAGGTTCCAGCTGGAGACGGACGCGCGTTTCGTGTTTGTGGTGCGTCCGGTGGGTTGGCGATGCAACCAATGGTACTTCGACGGTCGCGAATCCGAGGTGACCTTCACCCTGCAGGCGTCCCCAGTAACGCTTCCGCTTCGCTTCGCTCATCTCACGGACACGCACATCGGTGATGGCGGCAACTATCCGCAGCCCGCGGAACTTGGCACGGGTGAACGTTTGTCTACATTGCTGACCAAGATCGTCGAAGACCAACCGGACCTGCATTCCGCGATCATCACCGGTGACCTGACCGACCACGGCCTCCGCGAGCAATACCGCGAGTTCCGCGAAGCAATTTTCGACACACCAATCCCCGTGCATGTAATTCCCGGCAACCACGATCACATGACGGAACAGACGAGCGATGTCGTCAGCCGCAACGGCTACGCGATCCACTCCGGAGAACCGCGCCACTACGAAGCATTTCTCGGCCCGCGGTGGTATTCGTACGATCTTCCCGCACTGCACGTCGTCGCCATCGACTGGTTCACGCACGAGCTCGGCCGGGATCACGAACAGCAGAATGCCTGGCTGAGGGCCGACCTCGAAGCACTCGACGAGGACATTCCCTGGATCCTACTGTCGCATGATCAGCCAGGCTCCTCGATTCTCTCTGGGCTCCCGAGGCCCCCCATCGCTACATTCTCGGGGCATCGCCATACGTCGCGGGTCGTACGTACTGCGGACACGCTGCACGTCAACACTCCACCTGCGCTCTTCGGTGGCGTCGATCTTTCTCCGGCGACCTACCGCCTTATCACGTGGGACGGCGTAACGATCGGCGTCGAGACGCTCCCTACCGATCCGGATCCTGCCCAGACCCCCGCGGTACTCCTCCCAGCCGCGGCCGAAGCGGCGCGCTGGCGCCGGAGCGTCGGGACGCCCGGCCAGCGTGCCCCTTTCGCGATCGCCAAGGGCGTCATCGTTCTTCCCCTCGCCGATGACGACCACGCTTCGGGGGGTCTCTTCGCGGTCGACGCCGCGACGGGCGGGCTGCTCTGGCACGCCGACCTTGATGCTCCCGTGCGTTCGGCCCCCGTGGTGCACGGCGCGAGCGGCACGGTCCTGTGCACATCGGTATCCGGAACGACAGCGGCGTTCGAAATCTCCACGGGGCGACAGCTATGGCGGAAGCACACCCCCGACCCACTCAGGCTCTTCGGGTTCACTCCGCCAGCAATTCACGAGAATCTCGTCCTCGTGGGCGATCACTCCACCTTGCGCGCGCTCGACATCGACGACGGACACACGATCTGGGAGCGACGGGACATAGCGCCGTACCAGATCTTCGCCCTCCTCGCCGCGCCCGTCTTCTGGGAGCGACGGGCAGCCGACGACGCGTCGGCTCTCATCGTCTGGAGCGGATTCCCTGAGCCGCGAGTCCCTGTCCTCCTGGATCCGGAGACGGGCGAAACGTTCGGGGACCGACTTGCGGAGAGCAACACAGATCTCCTCGAATCGTTGCGCGGTTCGTCCCCCCTCCCGATCCGCACGCCGCTCATCGAACCTGCTACGGGTGATCTGATTGCGACCGGGATCACTGGAGTGTTCCGACGTCCCACGAACAACGACGCGGTGAGCTGGTTCCAAGCGAGCTCGATTCCGTGGAACCCGACGCCGCCGTACTGGACGCTGGAAGGAGTTCTGTTCTCCGACGCGGGAGGCAGCGTCTATCTCAGAGACGCGGCGAGCGGCGAGACACGCTGGCACGCAGAGGTCGCGGCTCGAAGTAATGCCTGCCTACTCACGTACAGGCGCACTCCTCATCCGCTCTTCGCGGCGCCGACGATCTTGGACAAGCAGGTCATCCTCCCAGCCCTCGACGGTGACATCATCACCCTCGATCTCGGTGATGGCGCCCTGCGCTCACGGTTCGCCACCGGCATCCCAATCCTCGTCTCCGTGCAGCGCTTCGAGGATACGACCGTCGTGCTCCACGCCGACGGCACACTCTGCGCCTACCCGAGCGCAATCGTGCAGGGGGAGGAGTCGTGAAGCACCGGAGTATCGGTTGGGTGCTCGTAGCACCCGCGCTCGCACTCATCGGATTGTTCGTGCTCTTGCCGGGCGTGCTTGCGCTCGTCGGCAGCCTCTTCCGCATCGATCTCGGCGACCGCACCGTATGGACCTGGGCCGGTATCGCGAACTACACGGCGATCCTCACCGACCCTGCGGTACAGCAGGCACTGTGGAACACGGTCGTCTACTCAGTCCTCACCATTGTTCCCAGCCTCGTGCTCGGACTCGGCACCGCCATGCTTGCGCACTCGTTTACTCGAGGTCGACCCGCGCTCCAAGTTCTGCTCTTTCTCCCCTTCGCCACCAATATGGTCGCGATGGCCGTCGTCTTCCGCTGGATCTTCGCGTCGAGAGGAGGCTTCGTCAACGAGGTCTTCGCCGTCGTCGGCATCGGACCCGTCAACTTCCTCGGCGATACCTCGACGGCGCTGTTCACTGTGGCTCTGGTGGGCATCTGGCGCCTGACATCCTTCGTGATGATCTTCTATCTCGCCGGCCTAACAAGTATTCCAACGGCGTTGCACGAGGCCGCCGCCGCCGACGGACTGGGCTCGTGGGCGAAGTTCCGACGGGTCACCCTTCCCCTGCTGCGCCCCATGACCGTGTTCGCGACGGTTATGGCCGTCCTGCAGTCGGTCCAGGTGTTCGACACCATCAACGTCATGACGGAAGGTGGCCCGCTCGGTTCCACCGAGACGGTGCTCACGATGACCTGGCGGCTTGGGTTCGTCTACTTCGACCTCGGCCAGGCGGCGGCGCTCGCATCAATGCTCCTTGTCGTCCTGGTTCTCATCGGAGTGATTCGGCGACGGGCATTTACTGGAGATAAGGAAACCGTATGACCACCAAAATCTCGCTCCGCCGCTCCCTGTCCCATTCTCTTCGGTGGCTGCTGGCTCTCGTTGCCATCACGATCTCGGTTTTCCCAGTGCTGTGGATGCTTCGCTTGTCGCTGTCTCCGGCTGACGAAGCAGTACTCGACGGTATCCAGCTCCTGCCGAGTTCTTTGGACTGGGGCAACTACGCACGAGCGTGGGAGAGTGCGGATCTCGGCCACGCAATGCTCAACGGAGCGCTGGTCACGGGCAGCATCCTGATCATCCAGATCATCACCGTGATCCCCGCGGGCTATGCGTTCGCAAAGCTCCGATTCCGAGGTCGCGACGCAGCCTTCGCTGTCATCCTCGCGTGTCTTCTGGTGCCGACGCAGGCTACAGCGCTGCCGTTGTACCTGGGCATCGGCTCCATCGGACTTGCGAATACCTTTGCGGCCTTGGTGCTCCCGTTCATGACCAGCGCGATCGGGATCTTTATGCTCCGTCAGCACATGATCACGATTCCCGACTCGCTCCTTGAGGCCGCGAAGGCGGACGGCCTCGGCACCCTCCGCACGCTCGTGCACGTCGTCGTCCCGTCGTCGATGCCGACGATCGCCGCGTTCGCAGTTTTGTCCGTCTTCACGCACTGGAACGACTATTTGTGGCCGCTACTAGTCGCCCGCGACCCTTCGCTGTACACACCGCCGCTGGCTCTTTCGATCTTCCAGCAGGCGGAGACCGGCACCGCGTACGGCGAGCTCGCTGCCGCAGCCATGCTCGTCACCCTCCCCATCGTGGTGCTGTTCATCGTCGCTCAACGCAAGTTCGTCACGGGCATCGCCGGTGGCGAACTGCCCGGGTGATGACAGTCAACCCGACTCCACAGTTTCACCTCCTCAATCCCACTTCCTATCTACGAAGGCGAAATCATGTCCCACTCACGCATCACACGAATGAGCGCATTGGGCGCCGGCCTCATCAGCTCCGTGCTCCTGCTCTCCGGGTGTTCCGCTCCCGCGGAAGAAGCTGCGCCTGCGACGCAGGCTGACATCGGGGAATGCTCACCGGACGGCGTCACCATCACCGCTCAGTACGCCAACCAGGGCCAAGCCGCGGCTGAGCTCGGCAAGAAGTCGATGGAGGAGACGTACCCCGGCCTCACAGTTGACCTCAAGGCCGCTCCCGAGGGAACGAGCTATGACGAGCTCACTCAGCAGATCGTCGCAGATATCGCTGCGGGATCCCGCCCGGACGTCATCATGCTAGGGCTCGATCAACTCCGATTCTGGGTCGAGAAATACAGCCCTCGCGAAATCGACCGGTCCTCGCTAAGAGACACCTACATCGACGACTACCTGGATGTCGGCACGCTCAACGGGAAAACTTACGTCGCACCCTTCCAGATCTCTGTTCCTGTGCTTTATACGAACACGACGCTCACGGAATCTGCGGGCGTCTCCGAGCTCCCGACCACGCATTCTGAGGTGCTCGACGGCGCTCGGCAGGTCCAAGAGAAGACAGATGTGACGACGCCGATCCAGATTCCTCGCGACAACATTGCCTGGTGGTTCGTGCAGGCTTTCGTCGGCAGCGGCGGGGCCGAGTACGCAAACGAGGATGGCACCGCTGGCTTTGACAACGAGGAGGGTTACGAGGCGCTGAAGATC
The DNA here is from genome assembly GCF_014145015.1 of Dietzia sp. E1. GTDB lineage: Bacteria > Actinomycetota > Actinomycetes > Mycobacteriales > Mycobacteriaceae > Dietzia > Dietzia cinnamea_A. Next base: position 5,940 of record NZ_JAALDU010000134.1, read on the forward strand.
TACGAAACCATCGGTGCAGAGAAGCTTCAAGACCCTGTGAGCTGGCAGGACTCGATCTCAGTCTTCTCCCGTGGAGAAGCTGCCTACTTCTTCGGCACACCCGCCGTGGGGGCCACCGTGGACGCCGCCGTCGGCGACTCCTTCGAGTGGACCATTTCCGACATGCCGATCCCCGATGGCGGAAGTGCTGTGCTCCCCGCTGGGGGTAACGGGTGGATGACCCTGTCCGACGATGAGTGCCGCTCGGCATACGCCGGAGAGCTCATCAGCGCGATGTTGGACCCCACGGTCATCGTGGAGAGCTCGAAAGCAAACAGCTATATCCCTGTGGATGTCGCCGCGAAGACCGAGCTGCTGGAGCTGGCGGAAGCACAGGGACCGCTCGGATACGCATGGCGCTATGAGGGAGTTCCTGTTGCCGGAGGCGGTTGGCCCGGAGAGAGCCTCGCGCGCACGAATCAATACTTGCAGGACATGGTGCAGGGGATGATCGACCAGGCTCAGCCTTCCAAAGAGATCGTTCCCGAAACCGTCAGCCGCATCGACGCACTGTCGAACTAGCCAGGGAAGAAGCTCCGTCATGTCTGCTGAAGTATCCCTCCGGCATCTGTCTAAGCGTTTCGGCGACGTCACCGCCATCGGCGATATCCATCTGGACGTCGCCGCGGGCGAATCGCTTGTCGTCCTCGGCCCTTCCGGCTCGGGGAAGTCGACCCTCTTGAGGATCGTTGCGGGGCTCGATTCGCTGGACACCGGAGAAGTCGTCATCGGGGGCACACCGCAGCAAGACTTGCCTCCCCACAGAAGAGACGTCGCGATCGTCTTCCAACACTTCGCGCTTTATCCCCATCTCAGTGCGCTTGAGAACATCACGCTCGGCCTGCGACACGGCCTGCGCCTCACCCGCGAAGAGGCACGGGCGCGGGCAATCGACCTGGCGCGGCGCATGGGTATTGGAGAGCTGCTGTCCCGGAAGCCGCGACAGATGTCCGGCGGACAGCGTCAGCGTGTTGCACTCGCGCGGGCGCTCGCGCGCAACGCGCGCGTCGTTCTGCTCGACGAGCCGCTCTCGGGACTTGACGCCCAGCTCCACGTCGCGCTGCGCCAGGAAATCGCCGATCTGATGCGCGCGACCGGTGCGACGTCCATCCACGTCACCCATGATCAGAGCGACGCGATGGCGCTGGCCGATCGCATTGCTGTCATCCGCGCGGGTCGAATCGAGCAGATAGGTACTCCGGAAGAGATTTACCACGATCCCGCGACGTCATTCGTCGCTGGTTTCATCGGGTCGCCACCCATGAACCTCTTTGACGGAGAGCGCAGGGACGGGGGGTATCGCACCGTCTTCGGTGTGATCGCCTCACCGCCCGCCTCCCGCAGCGTCCTGGTCGGAGTGCGGCCGGAGCGTCTTCGCCTCCGAGAGGCCGCAGATTACCGAGCGACCGGCCTCGTCCATACGGTGATCTTCGAGGGAGAGACGCAGGTCCTTGAAATCACGGTGGATGGCGTCCCCGCCGCGGTTCGCACGGATCGCGGCGTCTCGGTTCATCGCGGCGAGTCCGTATCGATTGGCTTCAACGCATCGGACATTCTGCTGTTCGACGCCGAGACGGGTGCCCGATTGCCACGCGACGGTGCTCATGCCGAGTAGGGGCGGCGCCGTCCTGTGGGATCTCGATGGCACGCTCATCGACAGCGAGGCGAGCTGGGCGCACGCGTGCGCCCAGCTCTCGCGCGAGCTTGGAGCGCATCCCTGGGATCCTGAACCGGCAGAGATCTCGGGCATCTCCATTCCTGGTCTTGCGGATCTCCTCCGTGAGCGTGGAGCTCGTAGTGAACGCCGTGTGGTCGTGAAACTGCTGGCGGAACGAATGGAGGATCTCAATCGTCGCGACGGAGTCTTGTGGCGCCCGGGGGCGCTCGACCTGCTGGAGACCCTGCAGCGTGCGGGCGTTTGCCAAGGACTCGTCACGATGTCCCCCTCGCGCACCGCAGCCACCGTCCTCGAACAGCTACCTCACCCATACTTCGCCGACGTAACGACGGCAGATATGGTCACCCGTCCGAAACCCGACCCAGAGGCCTACCGGACAGCTCTCCGCAACTTACGCGTCTCTGGCTCGCAATCCGTGGCAATAGAAGACTCCACCATTGGGGTGCATAGCGCGCGAGGCGCGGGTCTCCGCGTGATCGCCGTACGGGGCTCCCAACCCGTCGAGGCACAGGATGGCATCCAGGTATGGGAGTCGTTCCGTCATCGCGGGATCGATGACGTGATCGCGGCGGGCTTGCGACTCTGAGGCGTCTCTGGATCGAAAGCAGTGCCAGTACCCTGCGTGTCAGGGTGAGTTGAGGCCAGGGGTTCACAGCAAGTCCGCCTGACGCAGGGCGAGATCAAGGATCGATTCATCCATGTCCAGTGCAGTTCTTTCGAGCGCGCCCGCAGTCGTTGACGATGGGGGCATGAGTTCTCCTCGGGCCGGTGGCCCGTCGCGGCGCCGGTCGTTCACCCCGGCCCAGAAGGTCGCCCACCTTGAGCGGTACGAGGCGGCGTGTGAGACCGGGCAGGGCGGTGCATACCTGCGCCGCGAGGGCCTGTATTCCTCGCTGATCTCGGAGTGGCGCCGGCTGCGCGACGCGGGTCTGCTGGAGGGCAAGGAGCCCGGAGCGAAGGTCGGGCGACCGTCCGCGGAGCAGGCCGAGCTGGCCCGGCTGCGTCGAGAGCTCGCCGAGTCCGAGCGGAAGCTGGCCACCACCCAGATGGCGTTGGAGATCATGGGAAAAGCGCACGCGCTCTTGGAGCAGATCTCCGAGAGCGCGGAGCCCGCGCCCAAGCGCAAGAAGCGCTGATGGTCACCTACCGTGAGCTCGTCGCCGCGAAGGTCACCACCCGGACGGCGGCGTCGTTGACCGGTGTCTCGCGGGCGACCGCGACCCGCCACACCAGCCCGGCTCCCGCCGCCGATCCTGCGCCCCGCCCGGCCCCGGCGAACAAGCTCAGCTTGGCCGAACGGACCCGGGTGCTGGAGGTCTTGGACTCGACCGAGTTCGTCGACCAGCCGCCGCTGCAGGTCTACGCCACGCTCCTGGAGCGCGGGACCTACCTGTGTTCGGTGTCCACGATGTACCGGATCCTGGCCGATGCCGGGCAGGTCAAGGAACGACGCCGGCTGGCCCGACACCCCGCCCGGGCGGTGCCCGAACTGGTCGCCACCGGACCTGGACAGGTGTATTCCTGGGACATCACGAAGCTGGCCGGGCCATGCCGCGGGGTCTACTACGACGCCTACGTGATGATCGACATCTACTCCCGCTACATCGTCGGCGCCCACGTCCACGCCCGCGAAGAAGGAGTGCTCGCCGAGGAGATGATGGCCGAGGTATTCGGCGTCCACGGCATCCCTCAGGTCGTGCACGCCGATCGGGGCACCTCGATGACCTCCAAGACCGTGGCCACGCTGCTCGCCGATCTCGGCGTCACCAGGTCCCACTCCCGGCCCCGGGTGTCGAACGACAACCCCTACTCCGAGTCGTTGTTCAAGACGTTGAAGTATCTGCCGGCGTTCCCCGAACGGTTCGGATCGCTGGCCGACGCGCGTGGGTTCATGGACAGGTTCACCACCGCCTACAACCACGAACACCACCATTCGGGGATCGGGCTCCACACGCCGGCAGACGTCCACTACGGACACGCCAAGACCGTCGCCGTCCAACGATCCGCGGCGCTCGCCGCGGCTCGAGCAGCGACCCCCGAGCGGTTCGGCAGCGACACCGACCCCAAGATCCTCGACCTGCCCAAGGACGCCTGGATCAACCAACCCGCCACACCAGCCGACCCGGCCGATCAGGCCGCCGCCTGACACCCACTGGCCTCATTCACCTTGACAAATTCCGGAAGCGCGCGTCCACCGCCACTACCCCGGAAGTGATGAACGTCCGGAATGAGGTCGGTGTAGACGAGTCCAGGGCCAGTACGGGGGTACTCGGAATGAAGTTCATAGGCGAAAACCTGACCTGAGACTCGTCCATGCCACAACTTGGGAGAAGGTTGGCTCAGAAGCCTGCTATCCGCGATGACGTACTGACGGTCAAGCACCCGGTAGCCACAGCGAGCTACTTTGAACTCGGTGAGCATTGTTATGTCTTGAAAAGCGCGTCTGGTGTCCTGTTCGGTGTCTACTCCAGGCAGAGGCTTCTTGGTCTTGGTCAGAGAAGCGTCACGGCCGTTTACAAACTTCTCGGCTTTACTTTGCGCGTTGTCCTCATTGATTACGTCTCGTAGACGAGCTTCGAGAATGTCGACGCTGGGCGCATAAACCCAACCTCGGCCAGCCATGATGCCGTTGTTACGCCAAGGCAATAAGTCATCGACGGCTGGATAATCGTCCCAAGTGGTGGCGGCTGCTGGAGTGAAGGGCGCTGTCCATTCAGTCCGCACGCTGCGCCACGATTGGTCGTCAAAAGTCAAGCGTGAAAGAGTTTCAAACTTCTCTTTTCGGGTGCCGTGGATGTCGATATAGCGAACGTCGGCGGGACTGTCCTTGTCTGAGTCTTCTCCACGGAGGAAAAGTGCGATAGCGACCGGGGTCTCTATGTTGAAGACGGCGTTGGCAGCCGGCGGCTGCTTACCTTCAGGGGTCACGTTGATGATCCACCCGTGAGTTGCGGTCCGGCGCAGGTACTCACGCATGCCCTTAAAGCCCGGCCCAGCGAGATAGCCGGTGGCAGTGATGAAGCAAACCACACCGTTTCCACCGTCGCGGACGTCGGAATCGTTTGTGGATTCGAAGACCTTCCAAGTGGCCCATCGCCAAAAGTAGACATAAAGGTTGCTGAGGTGGCGCTCGTGCTTGCCGTTGCCTACCAGCTTGAACGCGCTGAGGGGCGGTTGGCCAGTTGCTTGGTCAACGCCGTTCTCAATCCAGCCGCCCATCCCTCCGGCATGGTCCTTGTACGGCGGGTTGCCGATACAGACTTGGATGTTGCGCTCGCGCTTCATTTTGTTAGCGAGTTGGCGCTGACGGGCAACCAGTTGTGCGGTGTAGGAGAGCTGCTCTTCGCCGGCACTTTGTGGGTCCTCGAGGGTATCCGCCACGTACAGGTTGAGACCTGTGCTGGGCATAGTGGCCTCGAGTTCATGGATAGCCGCAGTAATCCGGAGCTCGCCGACGGAGAATGGCCCTGATTGCAGTTCGATACCAAACAATCGTGCTACTGCACTACTAACAGCCTCGGGGCCCGCTCCTTTCCCGTACTGCGCCTTAGCTGCACTAGAGACATGACGCAGCACCGAAAGTGGGTAGGTGCCCGTACCCATGGCTGGATCAACAATGGACACGTTGGGGTTGCGGAGTCCTTCAGGTTTCCCGAGGTACTCCTTTAGGGCGGTGTCGGTAAGTCGAACCATCGCATCGACAACGGGCACAGGGGTGTAGTAGGAGCCAGACTTGCGACGCTTCTCAGGGTCGTAGCTGGCGAGGAAGTCCTCGTAGAGGTGTAGGTAGAGGAGGTCACCTGAAGCCTGCAGTCGGACCCAATCCGCAGCATCGAGGACGCGAACAATGATCTCAATCGCGGTCCAAGTTGGAGTGTTCTCGACGTGTTCGGTGAGAAGGTTCAGCGCCTTACCCATAAGCGTGTGGTGGCTCTCAAGCTGCTTAGCCACATCGCGGATCGGGGAACTTCCAAGGTCGATGCCTTCGCTAAGCGCCAACAGCAGGGCGAAAACGACCGTTTGCGCGAACCCGTCTGCGAACTCGGCGTCTCGAGCTTGCGGGAAGAGTAAACGTCGCCAGTCCTTGGCGATCCCGGTGAACGGCATCGTCGTCGGGTCAGCGCCGCCCTTAATAGCTCTGCGTTCCGCCCGAAGTGCGTCGTGCACTTCCTCGCGGAGAAGTCGAGCAAGGGGAGCAAGCGTGTCGACAAGTTTCGGCACCGAAGTGATCGGAACGGGGCTCCACCGGAGGAATGAGCCCACGAGGAGCTCGAGGCGTCCGGGCGCCTTCAGCGTGCCCTTGTGATACTCAAGGTCCGCAGCGTGAACACTGACGGGTTCATCGACCAACTCACCAAATCGCCACAATCGGAACTCAGTGCCGTTGGTGTGGAGCAGATTTGGCAATTCTTTAAGTCGCTGCCACTGCTTGTGATTGTGGGTACTCGGCCCATAAGTAGACGGGTTGAGGCTGGTACCGGGAGCCTTCAACTCGATGTGACCGATGACCCCACCGTTGACGCGTACACCGAAGTCTGGACGAACGGAGCCTTCGAGTTCGGTGACCTCGTCGTGGGGAACAACTTTGAGGCCGAATAATTCTCCCGATCGCTCGATAAATTGAGCTATTGGCGTGACCAGAAGAGCCTCGCGTTCACCGGGTCCGGTCAGCCGCGCCTTCGCAGCCTTGCCATAGTCCGAAACTATGTCGGCAAACGTCACTGAACTTCCTCCTGTAGCACCCACGGGTCCGCACGGGCCACGTAGAGCAGTTCCCGCGGAACTCTACGGGAGTAAACAATAGACAATTGTTTGAAAAAGTTACGAAGCTCCAGCAGATGCAAGGAAGCACTAGCCTTGGCGCAACTTCCCCACGTCCCGCCGATGTGCATCACTCTGTACGGAGCACTGACCACACCCCTTCACGCGCCGATAATGTCAGATTCCGTCAAGTGTGCAGGTCAAAAGTACGGCACTGTCTCATCATTACTGCTCGTCAAGCCCAGGATCTACCGTAGGGACTGATGCGGCAAATGATCGGCCACCGCCGTTTCGTGGGCTGTACCCCAAAGGAACGGACGCCGGCTCCCGGCCCGACAATAAGGAAGGCTTCCAGATCGGACGGGACCTCCCGGCGGAACACCCCAAGGTCCAGCGGGGTCTGGTCAACCACGGTCCGAACCTTTGGCCCTCGGCCATGCCAGAGCTCCGTGCCACGCTTGAGGCCTACCGCGACCGCATGGCGGTCCTCGGGCACCTGGTCCGTTTGGTTGCGCTGTCCCTCGAGCTCGACGAGGACTACTTCGACGAAGGCTTCCAGGACCACGTCATCACCACCCGCCTGCTGCACTACCCCCCGCAGGACGGCGTCGGCGAGGGGAACGAGCTCGGCGCCGGCGCTCACACCGACTGGGGCCTGATCACCAGGTTGTACCAGGACGAGGTCGGCGGACTGGAGGTCCTCAACGCCGATGGCGAGTGGGTCCGGGCCCCACACATCCCCGGCACCTTCGTGGTCAACCTCGGTGACCTCGTCCCGAAGCTCACCAACGGGCTCTACCTGTCCAACACCCACCGCGTGCTCAACACCACCGGTGTCCGCCGATACTCGGTGCCGACGTTCTTCGACCTCGACTACGACTACGTCGTCACCGCAGTCCCTACGGTCCTCGACGAGAACGAGCAGCCCGGCCCGGGCATCACGACCGGCGACCACCTCGCCGAAATGCTGCGTCGCACCTACGCAGCCAGTTGAGCCAGACACGCGCCGAAGAGACGACGTCCGGTGTCACAGAAACGTAACTCTACATTCCCTTGATGAATACACATTCCGACAAGACTTGCGACTACCGAACTGAAATGGAGGAGCACATGAACACCCCCGCCTTCGAGGTCCCCGTCGTGGACATCTCGGCCTACACCAGCGCCGGCACCGCCGAAGAGCGTGCCGCCGTCGCCCGCGCCATGGACAAGGCCTGCGCCGCCGTGGGATTCATCCAGATCCTCGGCCACCAGGTCCCCGACTCCGTCGTCACCGGCCTCAAGGAGGCGGTCGACGACTTCTTCGTCCTCCCCCTGGAGGAGAAGAAGGACTACGTCGTGCCGGGCAACCGTGGCTACAGCCCGCCCAAGAGCGAGTCGCTCAGCCTCAGCCTGGGAGTCGAGTCCGCGACCCGCATGAACGACTTCTTCGAGGCCTTCAACGTCGGCGCCGAGGCCGGCTGGTTCGACCGCCTCGACCTTTCCGACGACGACTACGGCGTCAACACCTGGCCCAACGTCGACGGGTTCCGCACCAAGGTCGAGGCCTACTACGACCACGCCGCACGCGTCGCGCGCACGCTCACCACCATCTTCGCCGACGCCCTGGGCGAGGACTCCGGCTTCTTCGACTACCTCACCGACCACTCCGTCGACGTGCTCCGGATGAACAACTACGCCCTCCCCGAGGGCACCGACGTCTCCCTGGACGGCGACCTGACCGGGATGGGCGAGCACACCGACTTCGGAATCGTCACTGTGCTGTGGGCCGACCAGGTCGCCGGCCTCCAGGTCCTCGCCAAGGACGGCACCTGGCACGACGTCCAGCCCATCGAGGGAGCGCTCCTGGTCAACCTCGGCGACCTCACCGCCCGCCTCACCAACGACCAGTGGCTCTCCACCCTGCACCGCGTGAAGCCCCCGGTCATCGACGGCACCATCCAGCGCCGCCGGTCGGTGGCCTTCTTCCACGACGGCAACATCGACGCCACCATCTCCACCCTGCCCAGCCGTCTCGACGCCGACGGCGGACTGGCCTACGAGCCCATCCTGGTCAAGGACCACATCGCCGCCAAGCTCAACGGCTCCCAGTACGGCAAGGCCAACACCGCCGCCGTCCGCGAGGCCGCCCGCGTCCTCGCCGCCCAGAACGCCTGAACCCAGCCCACGCCCACCCGGAAAGAGACCCAGCCCATGTCGAACACACTGACCGACGTCATCCCCCTGATCGACCTCGCCGACTGGCGCACCGGCGACGCCGGCGTCCAGGCCGCCGCCGCCGCGAAGGTCGACCAGGCCCTGCGTGACTCCGGCTTCCTCATGCTCGCCAACCACGACGTCGACCCGCAGCTCGCGGCCGACCTCCGCAGCGCCGCCAAGGCCTTCTTCTCCCTGCCGCGAGAGACCAAGGCTCGCTATGAGACCACCGTCGGTGGCCGCGGCTGGCTGCCCAGCGGGAAGGAGGCGAACTCCTTCGCCGGCGAGGAGGCTGACAAGGCCACCCCCGACATGAAGGAGAGCCTGACGATGGGCCGCCCGTACGCCACGGGCAACCCCACTCTCGACAGCACCGCCTTCGCCCCGAACGTGTGGCCCGACGAGGTGCCCGAGCTCGAGCTCCTCGCCACCACCTACATGGAGGCCATGTACGGGCTCTACGACGAGCTGCTTCGCATGTGCGGCGAGGCCCTCGGGCTCGGCCGCGAGTGGTTCATCGAGCGCTGCGCCAACGGCACCCGGACCCTCAACATCAACCGCTACCCCTCCCTGGAGGAGACCGGCGTCCCCAAGCCCGGCCAGTTCCGCGTCGGCGCGCACACCGACTGGAGCATCTTCACCCTCCTGGACCGCCAGCCCGGCTACGGCGGCTTCCAGGTCCAGCTCAGCGACGACGGCGAGTGGCTCGACGCGCCCTTCGTCGAGGGAACCCTGCTGGTCAACATCGGCGACCTCCTCGCCCGCTGGACCGGCGACCGGTGGCGCTCCACCCGCCACCGCGTCCTGCCACCGCAGGAGTCTCGGCCGGCCGAGGAGCTGATCTCCTTGATCCAGTTCTGCGACGCCAACGTCGACGCCATCGTTGAGACGATGCCCGCCCCGATCGGCAGCGGCACCACTTACGACGCCGTCCTGGCCGGGGAGTACCTGCGTCAGCGCGCCATCCAGGCGACCGTGAAGTGAGCACCGACGTGAACACCGAGACAGTCCCCGACGCCAACCCCGACACCAAGGCCGGTGTCGCGCTCTCGTTCGTGACCCTGGTCTGCCAAGACGTCGACGAGGTCTCCAACTTCTACGCCGAGCTCTTCGGCCTGGACCACGTCACCTACCTCGAGGGCGACTACTTCCGGGCCCTCCAGCTCGGAGGAACCATCCTCGGCTTCAACACCCCCGTCGCCTACGAGCTGCTCAACCTGCCCGAGAGCGACCTGTCGGCCTCCGCGCCGTCGTTCTGGACCTTCGAGGTCGACTCCGAGGAGGCCGTCGACACCCTCGCCGCAGCCGCCGTCGCAGCGGGCGCGACCTACCGCAAGGAACCTTTCCGGACCTACTACGACGCCTGGCAGGCGGTGCTGCTCGACCCCGAGAAGAACGTCTTCCGGATCAACAAGTCCGCCTGAGTCAGCCCACGGTGCGGGCGAGGCCTCTGTCAACGACGCCAGAGCCCTCGCGCGCACCGTGGCAGTGAGACAGGTCGGTAGACTTCTGACGCCCGCTGGGCACCGCAGTCCGTAGAGAGAAGTCGATGTTGCAGGCACCGTCGCCCGTCGTCCCCGCCCGAGCCCGGGAGTTCGTTCTCATGGAATCCGAGGAAGCCGTCTCCGACGCCGTTGCTCAGGCCGTCGGCGAGCGCGTGAAGTACTGGCGAACCGAGCGCGGTCTCCTGATGCGCGAGCTCGCCGACGCCGCCGGCATGAAGCAGCCCTTCCTCAGCAAGATCGAGAGCGGCAACGCCTCACCCTCCATGCTGAGCCTCTACCGGATCGCCACCGCCCTGAACATCACCCCCGGCGACCTCCTCCCAGCCGTCGCCCCGCAGCCTGGCGCGACCGTCATCCGAGCCGAGGAGGGCCGCATCGTCGCCGGCACTGAGCAGTCCAGTGTCCCGGTTCGATTGGTCGGCGGCTCCGAACAGCACTCCTTCGAGATCTCCGAGATGGAGTTCACCAAGGACCAGAACAACAATGAGTGGTTCGACTACCCCTCACCAGCGGCCACCTACCTCATCGAGGGACAGCTCAACGTCATCATCGAGGGCGACACCATCCATCGCCTGAAGCCGCGAGACACGATTTTCTACCCCGCCCGCATCCGCTCCAAGTGGGAAGCCGTGGGCGACGAGACCGTCCGCGTCCTCCACATCGTGACCCGGCCACGCCAGGCCTGACCTAGGGTCGGTGCTCGGTTGACGGACGGCGCCGGTCGGACGCTGGAGTAACCGGCGGCACCGAGGCTCGCAGCCCGTCTGTTGCCCACCGTGCGCAGCCCTGCACGTTATCCGCTCGTCCCGGGCTTCTTCGCCGCCGGCGGCGGCCGGCTCAGACACGCCACGTGCTGGCGAGCTGGCGGTCTTGCGGGAGAACGCCTACTCGCCGGTGACCACGGCTTCTGGCCACTGATTGCAACGCTTATCCCGGCGTCCACATGAAGCACTACGACATCGGCCTGGCACGGCCTGCGCCAGATCGCGTACTCCGACATCGACGGCAGATAGGCCGCTGCCGGGATCCCGCCTTTACCGGGTTCAACCACCCCGACACCCGAGCCGAGGAGATCGCACTTCAGCTTGGCGCTGAGCCAGCTCCGGAGCTGCCGAGACCCAGTCTCGTCCTCAAGGTCAATGGCGCCGGCGCCACCGACGACCCGGATACGATCTATGAGGCAGCCCGCCGCGCCTGGTCAGTTAGGGCTGACCTCCGGTCCACCCCTGATTTGCCGATCTTCGTCGTGGCTCATGATGTCGTTCGTGCGGTGTACCGGGCCCATAGCTGGGTTGCCCTCGACCCGGCGGATGGCAAGAGTCAAGTCGTGTGGGAGTTCGACGGCGTCCTTGATCCCGAACTCAACGCCAACTTCACCGGAAAGCGACTCGTCCCGACCGACTTCGGGCAGCTCAACTGGGGCCAACGGGGATGCCACCCTCTTATTTGACCGTTCGCAGGTGATCGGAGCGAATGGCTGAGGCAACCGACGACAGGCGTTAACCCCTGGCCGGTCTCGTTTCCGCGCTCCTTGTAGCTAACCGCCGCCAGGTCCAAAGCGCCGATAAGTCGCGTTCCGTCAATTGTGCAGGTCAGCGTCCGATCTCGCTCTCGCTTGCTACTGTCTCCCGCATGTGTGGTCGGTACTCGGTAGCCGTATCCGGCGCAGATCTGGTCGACGTCCTCGCGCTGGACGGCGTTGAACCGGGTTTTGAGTGGTCGCCGGCCTATTCGGTGGCCCCTCGCACGCGGGCTCCGGTGGTGCGGGATCGCCTGGCCGACGATCAGCGGGTGCGTGAGACGTTCTTGCCCACGTGGGGGCTGCGTCCGTCGTGGGCGAAAGAGCGGGGTCCGCGGCCTATCAACGCTCGCCTCGAGGGTGTGGTGACGAACGGGATGTTCCGCTCTTCATTCGCCTCGGCACGTGCCCTTGTGCCGATGACCGGGTATTTCGAGTGGCAGGAAGCCGTCGAGGCTGGCAAGACGGTCAAGAACCCGAGCTACGTCCACGGCCCGGACGACGAGCTCCTGCTCGCTGCTGGCCTGCTCGCGTTCCACCGGGAGGGCGAGGACACCGAGTGGCGGACGACGTTCACGATCATCACCCGCACTGGGGAGGATGCGGCCGGCGAGGTCCACGACCGGATGCCGGTCTTTCTCACCCCGGCCGCGTGGGATACCTGGCTGGACCCGGAGAAGATCAACAAGGACCAGGCCGGCGATCTGCTCGACCTGCTCGACGTCGAGTCCCGCACGGTCGCGTCGACCCTGCGGACCCGTCCGGTGTCCCGGGCGGTCAACAACGTGCGCACCCTGGACCGCCACGATCCAGGGCTCATTGAGCTTGCCGAACGCCCCCGCGATTTGTAGTCGCCTGAGGGCCGTCGGCGATGGCCGGCGAGCGCTGCGGATTCGCCACTCCGTGACGATCGGGCCCTCTTCGCCTCCGCCCGCTGGGTCGTCGGCCTCGC